>JAIWOE010000052.1 GCA_020217165.1 Desulfovibrio sp.
CCCCCCGGGATCGCGCCGCCCTGCTGGCCTCGCCGGCCGAGGCCGTCATTCTGTGCTCGCCCAACAATCCCACGGGCCAGGCCCTGGAAGATCTGCCCGGGCTCGTGGCCGAGCTGGGGGCATCCAGGCAGGTGGTGGTGGATCTGGCGTACAAGGACTTTCTGCATGGCACCCCGGCCCAGGCCGGGCACGCCCCGGCGGCCCTGCTGCAGGCCGCCTCGCGCAATGCGTCGCCCGTGGTCCTGCTGACCAGCCTGACCAAGTTTTACTTTTGCCCGGGCATCCGCCTCGGCTGCGTCATGGCCGGGCCTCGGACCATTGCCCGCCTGGCCGCCCTGCAGCCTCCCTGGAGCGTGACCCAGCTGGCCCAGGACGCCGGAACGGCCTTTCTGCACCAGCGTGGGGCCTACCAGGACCGCTTGCCGGCCCTGCGCACCCTGACGGCGGAGTACGCCGCCCGGCTGCGCGAGATTCCGGGTGTGGCCCACGTGCCGGCCTCCACCACCAATTTTGTGCTGGTGCGGCTGGCCCCGGGCATTGCCGCGCCGTCCGTGGCCAAGGCCATGCTCCAGCGGCGCATGCTGGTCCGGGACTGCGACAACATCCCCGGCATGCCTCCCGGCCACCTGCGGCTGCAGGTCCGCACGGCCGAGGAAAACGCCCGGGTGGCGGCGGCCCTGGCCGCGGTCATGCCCCGCCCCTGACCCCCCGCACCGTCACTTGTTTGCCGAAGGCCGCAGGTGGGCCAGCACGCGTTTTTCGGCGTCCTTGGCGGCTTCGGTCTCGGCGCAGGCCAGCTCGCACCGGTCCAGAAACCGGATGGCCCCGGTGGGGCACATGGCCGCACAAGCCGGGCCCAGGCCGATGGCCCGGCGCTCCGAGCACATGTCGCACTTGCGCACGGCCACGCCCTTGTTGGTCAGCACCATGGCCGCATACGGGCAGCTCTGGGTGCATTCGCGGGTTTCGCAACCACGGCAGAGCATGGGCTGGAGCACCACGGCGCCATCGCGGTCCCGGGCCAGGGCGCCGCGGTGGCAGGCGCGGATGCAGTGGGCTTTTTCGCAGTGGCGGCAATACAGGGGCACCAGCACGCCGTCCCGGGTGCGGGTCATGTGGATGCGGGGGGCGTCGTGCAGGAATCCGCAGACCGTTTCGCACGTTTCACAGCCAATGCAGGTGGAATAGTCCACATACAGGACTTTTCCGGCGGGGGATTCGCTCATGGGGCCATCCTGCGGGGGTTAGTGGGGCGAGGTGCGGGGCGAGGGCCGGGGCACGCGTTCTTCATCCTGGAACTCCGCCTGCCGCGACTGGGCCTTCAGGTCCAGCCAATTGGCCAGGGAACGCGCGGCCTTGAGTCCGCTTTCGATGGCCTTGCCGATTTTGCTGGGCCCCGTGAGCACATCCCCGGCCACGAAGACATTCTCAATGGCCGTCATGTTCAGCCATTTCACGTCTCCTTTGCGCACGTTCTCCAGGCCCAGCTCCTTGGCAAAGGGCGGGGTGGGAATCTCGCCAATGGCCGTGGCCGCGGCCTGGGCTGGAATGTACACCAGCTCTTCCTGATGTGGCACCCGGCAGACCAGGCCCGCAAGGCTGCCCTCCCCGTCAAAACGCACGGGGGTATGCTGCTCGAGAAACCGCGCCCCCGCAGCCTCCAGCTGGTCGATTTCAAACAGCCCGCAGGGAGCGTCGCGCCGGGTTTTGCGGTAGCAGATGCTCACGCTCCTGGCCCCCAGCCGCAGGGCGCTGTGGGCCACGTCCGCCGCGGAATGCCCCGCCCCGATGACCACCACATCCAGCCCCTGCACGGCCGGCGCCGTGACGCCGGGCTTGCCATACCCTGCGGCGCGGATGGGAAACAGAAACTGCAGGCTGGTGTACACCCCGGACAGGTGCTCGCCGGGGATGTTCAGCGCCCGGGATTTCCAGGAACCGGTACAGATGATCACGGCGTCATGATCCTCCACCAGTTCACCCAGGCCGCGGATATCGCAGGAAAAATGGTCGCCCTCCTCTTCGTGCAGGGGGGCCGAGCAGCATATTTTTGTCTGCAGGTGAAAGTTGACGCCGTATTTGCGCTCCAATTCCAGCACGCCGGCCTGGATGCGGGCTGGCGGAATGCGCTGGGAAGGAATGCCGAAGGTCATGAGCCCGCCGGCCTTGGGTAGTTTGTCGTAAATATCCACCTCATATCCCAGGCTGGCCAGATAGCCGGCGGCGGCCAGGCCCGAAGGCCCCGCGCCGACGATGGCCACCGACCGACCATTGGGGGGCAGGGGATCCGGTCGGACAAAGGCAAAATGCATGGTGTCTGACGAAGACATGGAAACTCCCGCACAAAAGGACCGTGTTTTGGACAAGAATACGCCTTCCGTGGCGCAAGTCCAGACGCTGGCGGTCTCATCCTGCCACAGGCAGCCGTTCCAGGCATTGATCGACATCAAGGGACCCCTCCACCTCGTCAGGCGCGGGCGGGCGCGGGCGGGCGCGGGGACTGTCTGTCCGGGCCAAAACCTGCTACAGCACGACCATGCAGGAAACGTCATGTCAGTAGGCCGCGCCGCCCTGGCCGCGGGCCTGGCTTCGGCCGTGGTGGCCACCCTGGGCATGGGCCGGGAGATGCTCGTCTCGCGCATTTTCGGGGCGTCCGTGGCCCTGGACGCCTATCTGCTGGCCGTCACGGTGGTGTCCATGGGGGGGAGCATCCTGGCCCTCTCCCTGCGCACCTCCCTGGTGCCTGTTTTGGCGGGGGGGCTGGCAGGGGAGTCGGCCCATGCGGAGCGGCACCGCGTCTTCACGGTGTCTCTGCTCGGTGCGGCAGGCGTGGGGGGGGCGTTGTGGCTGGCGAGCCTGGCGGCCCTACCCGAGGTGCTGCGCCTGCTGCTGCCCCAGGCGCCACCGGCCATCACCGCCCAGCTGGGGCAATGGCTCAGCCCCCTGTGGTGCACCGGCATGCTGGCCGGGGCCCTGCAAGGCGCCCTGCAGGCAGACAAACAGTTTCTTGGTGCCGGCCTGGCCCCCGGCGCCGTGCCGGCGGCAGGCATGCTGGTGCTGGCGGCGGGCGGCCTGGTGGACGATGTGACCCTGCTGGCCGGCGGCACCCTGGTCGGGGCCGTGCTGGAGGTGCTGGCGGCGGGATGGCTGCTGCACCGGCGGGGATGGCGGCTGCGGACTTCCGCCCCACACGCCGCGGCCTGCAGTGTCGCCCTGCGACGGGTGGTGCAGCAGAGCTGGGCGCTGCTGCCGGGCATGTCCGCCGCGGCATCCTCGCAGATCATCGACCGGTCCATGGCCGCCATGCTGGGCCCCGGTGCGGTTTCCGCCCTCAACTACGGCGGCAAGCTGCCCTCCCTGGCCATCACCCTGGGGGGCATGGCCGTGGCCACGGCCATTTTTCCCTATTATGCCGAAAGCCTGGGCAAGGGGGATGCCGCCACCGCCCATGCCCTGCTGCGCTGCTGGTCGCGCCGGCTGCTCTGGGCTGGTGCAGCCGTGGCGGCCCTGGGCATGGCCGTGTCCTCGCCGGCGGCGCGCTGGCTCTTCGAGGGGGGGGCCTTCACGGCAGTAGATACCGCCCTGGTGGCCCAGGTACAGGCGTGCGCCCTGCTGCAACTGCCCTTCTGCTGGGCCAGCTGGGCCTTTTCCCGGTACCTGGCGGCCAGCGGGCGCAATGGGGTGCTCTCCCTCATTTCCCTAGGCAACGTGGCGGTCAACGTGGTGGGCAACTACGTCTGCATGCGCTGGCTGGGCGTGTCGGGCATCGCCCTGGCCACGGCCCTCATGTTTTTGTATGCCCTGCTGGCCTGCCGCCATGCCGTGCTGCGGGGGACGAGGGCCTCATGATTCCGACGGCAGGCAATCGAAATCCGAAGACACCAAGGGCTCTTCTTCCTCGCTCCAGAGGGTCCAGTGTCTGTCCTGCCGGTTGATTTCCTGCATCAGCTGTTTCCATTCTTCCAGGGTAAAGACATTTTCTTCCGCCAGTTCGGGGGCCATGGCGCCGCTCCTTTGCTTTTGCTCCTAAACCCGGTATGCACCATGGCGGCGACCATGGCAGAACTTTTCGACATCCACGTGGACATTGCGTGGCATCTCCATGACATGCCCACACAACGAGGCGTGGGCCGTTACCGGCAGCCAGGCGTGCAGGCCTGAATGCAAGGGAGTGCAGGAGTAGTATGGACTGGAAACTTGCCGCCACGGCCTTTGCCACCCTGTTTGTGGCCGAACTGGGAGACAAGACGCAACTGGCCTGCGTGCTGCTGACCGCCAAGAGCCAGAAACCGTGGGCCGTGTTCCTGGGGGCCTCCCTGGCGCTGGTGCTGGTGAGCCTGCTGGGGGTGCTTTTCGCATCCGTACTGTGCAAGTACATCGACCCGGGAATCATCCGCAAAGTGGCCTCGGTGGGCTTTGTGGTGATCGGGGTACTGATGTACTTTGACAAGATGTAACTATAGAAACACTCTATGCTTTCGCGGAAGCCTCACCAGAAGAAGTGCTCCCTGCGCACATGGCGTGGATGGATGCCATGGGCGTGCTGCAGACTGCGCAGGACGCTGGCCAGCCAGGGTTCCGGCCCGCAGGCGTAGCAACCTTCGTCCCCGTGCAACCAGCGGGCCACGGTGGCGGTGTCCAGGCGGCCGGCCTGCCAGTGGGTGCCCTGCTGTGCCAGGCTGCGGGCCACGAACTCCTGCGTCTCCCGGGACAGGCAGTGCACCACCGTGAGGGGCAGCCGCCGGCACAGCTCCACCAGCTCCCCCACGGCGAAGACATCCGCCCTGGTGCGGTTGGACCAGAGCAGTACCGTGGGCAGGTGCTCCCCGGCAGCGTCCATGCTGCGCAGGAGGCTTAAAAAGGGCGTCACGCCCACGCCGCCGGCCAGCAGCGCCAGCTTCTTGTGCTGCCAGACATCGTGCAAAAACTTCCCGTAGGGTCCTTCCACCAGCACCTGCGTGCCCGGCGCCAGCTGCAAGAAGGCGCGGGTGAAGTCTCCGGCTTCCTTGATGGTGCACTGCACCGGCATGGTGCCTGCCACGGCCGCGCCCGAGAGGGTGAAGGGATGTGGCTCGTTCATGCCTGCCAGGTCCGGCACCCGCAGCACGGCGAACTGACCGGGCCAGCGGGCGGCGAGGTCGCTGGTGCGGGCCGCAGCAGTGGCCGGGGTGAGCACCGCGGTGACGGTGTGGTCGGCCTCGCGGTACATGGCATCCAACCGCCAGCGCAGGCCAGGGCGATGCCGGCGCACATAGTGGAGCCGCAGGGCGCAATCCACCACAAACAGCAGCATGAGGGTCCACCACAGGTCCACCAGGGGGTGTGTGCCCATGTCGTCCCCCCAAAGCAGGCCATGGACCATGCCGGCCGGGAAGAGCACGTAAAACAGCAAATGCGGCGGCTTCCACTGTCGGAAGGAGAGCTTTTGCATGGCCTGGCCCACATAAGCCAGGACCGCGCAGCCGAGCATGGCGAAATACACCACCCTCCCCAGGGTGAGGGCCCACTCCGAAAGCCGCATGCGGTACAGGAGGCTCAGGTCGTAGACCATGCCCATGGACATGGAGATGGACCAGGACCGGAACAGGGCGTGCCCGGCGAAAAACGCCACCACCACCATGGCCAGCCGGCGGTGGAAGAGCAGCATGGCATCCAGGCCGAAACTTCGCTCCAGCCAGGGATTGCGCGACCCCGTCCAGCACAGGGCCAGAAACAGCACGATGCCGTTAAAGGCGAACCAGTTGCCCATATCCCCTGTCACGGAGATGAGCGTGGGGGCGAGGAAGTGTTCCTCGGGCCGGGTGAGCGCCCAGCCCAGGTTGGCCCAGAGCAGCAGCAGGGTGCCCGTGCCGGCCCACAATCTTTTGGCGCGTGTCCTGCGGCGGGCCTCCTCCCGCATGGTGGCGGCCAGGGATGGTGATGCAGTGTGCTTCATCTTATCCATGTGGCAGGGTTTTGCCTTCAGGGCAAGCCATGCGGCGTGGCTTTTTCCTGCAGAACCCCGCTTGCAGAATTGGTGAATCGTTGTACAATGCCATCAATGCTCACCGTCCCATGCCTTTTGCAGCAGGACTGAACCTTGGAGGGTCGTCGCATGTCCATGTTCGTCATCCCCGTCAGATCCCCGGGTCTGGCCCATATTTCGTATATTTTCGGCCATGGCGGCAAGGCCGCAGTGGTGGACCCCCGGCGTGATTGCCAGATTTACCAGGATATTGCCCGGGCGCACGGGGCCGTCATCACGCACATTTTCGAAACCCACCGCAACGAGGACATCTGCAGCGGCGGTGCGGCCCTGGCCCGTCGCACAGGCGCGGTGTGCTGCCACGGTCGGCAGCTGCCCTTCGGCTTCGGACAGGCCGTCCAGGAGGGCGACCGTTTTCGCTTTGGCAGCCTGGAAGCCAAAATCCTGGAGACGCCGGGCCACACCTTTGAATCCATTTCCGTCGTCCTGTACGACCACAGCGCCGGCGATGCGGGGGCAAGCACCGCCGTAGCCGTGTTCACCGGCGACTGCCTGTTCATCGGGGACGTGGGCCGCACGGACTTTTTCCCTGGCCAGGAACGCGAAACCGCCAGCAACATCTATGAAAGCATCCATACCAAGCTGCTGCCCCTGGGGGATCAGACCATCGTCTACCCTGCACACGGCGCCGGCTCGGTGTGCGGGGCATCCCTTTCCGAGCGAGAGTTCTCCACCATCGGCCACGAACGGCGCTGCAATCCCTTGCTGCAGCTGCCGGACAAGGAGGCCTTCATCCGCTTCAAGATGTCGGAAATCCATCACAAACCGGCATACTTCTCCAAGATGGAAGCATACAATCTCCATGGCAACACGCCGGACCTGCCCACCCTGCCCCAGCCTGCGCCCCTGTCTGCCAAGGCGTTCATGGACCGCAAGGCCGCCGGCATGCAGGTGGTGGACATCCGCAGTCCCGAAGCCTTCGGAGGCGCGCACGTGCCGGGGTCCTACTGCTTTCCCCTGGACATGCTTTCCGCCTACTGCGGCTACTTCCTGAGCTATGACAAGGAAATCGGCCTGGTTATCGATGAATTGGCACAGGCTGACGAAGCCGTGGCCCAACTGTACCGCATGGGCTACGACAATGTGACCTGCTTCCTGAGCGGCGGCCTGCCGGCCTGGGAAACCGCGGGATTCACGTATGAGACCCTGCCAGCGGTGCATGTGGATGAGCTGGTGCGGCGCATCGACGCCAATGAAGACTTCACCCTGCTGGACGTGCGCGCCGAAGGCGAATGGGCCAAGGGCCTGCTGCCCGGAGCCACTCCCATCTACTTGGGCGACCTGGAACACAAACTAGCCAGCCTGCCTACGAATCGCCCGGTCACCTGTTTTTGTGGCAGTGGCCGGCGGGCGGTCATTGCGGCGTCCCTGCTCCTGCGGGCGCATGTGGGGCCGGTGGAAAACTGCCTGGGTTCCATGGCCGCCTGCATGGCCCTGGGCTGCCGCCTGGAACAGGCATGACGACAACCGACAACGCAGGGTAAATCCAACCTGCTCCCAACGAGTCCACACGAGGGGGGTGCACCTTTTCAACCGGTGTCCCCCCCCCACGCGCAGATTCTCTGTCAGTGAGTGGTGTGCTAATGCCCGCCGCAGCCGCAGTCGGGACCATGCTCATGATGGTGATGATGGTCGCTTTCGCCATCCATGAGCATGTCGCACAGCTCGCGCTTGACCTGGCGCTGGTTCACGTTGAACAAAAAGCGCAGGAAGGTCAAAAAATCCGCCATCCCCTGGGCCGTATCCAGGGCATAGCCGGGGTCGATGGCAAACCGGTTCATCTCTTCAAGCAGATGGGCGCGTACAGCCGCGTCGCCCTGGATCAGTTCTTCCAATCTGGCGTAGCGGCCGTGCTTGTCGATGGCCTGAGCAAAATAGGCCTTCATACGCAGCATGTTGATGGGGTACAGCTTTTCCTGAAATTTCAGGTAGCTGATGGGGCCATCCATGGCCATGGTCTGGTCAAAATCATAAATGACGATCATGCTCGTTCCTCATGAGTGATTGATGGCTCGGAATGCGCGAGGCTTAAAATCTTCGCACTCACGCGTGGCCGGGTCAAGACCGAGCATGCCGTGCTCCCCTGGAGACAGGCAGCCGACGGCGGGGCCAGGCAGGCCGCTTCGCCGTCAGATACTCACCCGAGGAGTGGGACTCACGCCTCACATGGCCATGCGCATGCCACCAAAGGGCGCCAGACCGGCATCGGCTGCCTTGAGGGTGCCATCCAGGGCCAGCACCTTCACCTCCACGGGGCCGGTGTATCCCGAGAGGCGCACGGCTTCGTCCACCAGGCTGGCCAGGCCGGCGCAGCAGGGCACTTCCATGCGCAGTACCGTCACAGAGGCAGGTCTGGCCACCTTTAGGATGCCAGCCAGCTTTTGCAGATAGTTGGCGGCCGGCCCGAACTTGGGGCAACCCAGTGTCAGCACTCGACCGTTGAGGTGGGTATTGTGAAAATCTCCTGCCGCAGCCGGCGCACAATCCGCCGCCACCAGCAGGTGTGTCCCCTGGAGGAAAGGCGCTTCGGGGCGCACCAGCTCCAGCTTGATGGGCCAATGGGTCAGGGCAGAGGCCTGCTGCGAGGTGGACTGGGCCGGGACCTGCGGGGCCGGGTTGGCGGGCCTGGGCGCGAAGCTGCGTTCCATGGATCCGGGGCACCCGCAAGGCATACTGGCTGGCCGGGCTGCCGGGATGACTGGTGCAGCCGGCGCTTCCTGGGGTCCCTTTAGTGCCTCGATGCGATCATGCACCGCATCTTCGTTGAACGCTTCGGCTTCACGCTCCACAAGTTGCAAGGCGCCCGTGGGGCAGTGGCCAAGGCAGGCGCCCAGGCCGTCGCAGTACAGGTCTGCCACCAGCCTGGCCTTGCCGTCGATGATCTGCAACGCTGCTTCGGCGCAGCCGGGCACGCAGGCGCCGCAACCATTGCAGAGGTCTTCATTGATTTCGATGATCTTGCGTGTCACTTTCATGGGGTGCCTCCTTCGGCTCTGGAATGAACAATAGCCGCCCTCCACGCCGCAGGCGTTGACGCACATCAAAATTTCTCTTTTTTTGTGATTTGCCTGGGGGGAAAAAAATGACTAGGGACACAAGGATCACGCCATGCTTGAGGAGATTCCATGTCAACACCGTCTTCCCCTGACCAATCCGAACAGTTTTTGCAAGAATTGCCGGAAATTGCCCCAGGCCAGGCGTTCCGCTTTGCCTGCCACCCCCAGGTGCCCTGCTTCAACGCCTGCTGCAGCGACCTCACCCTCATGCTCACGCCTTACGACGTGCTCATGCTGCGCCGCCAGCTGCACCTGGGCAGCCAGGTTTTCCTGACGCAATACGCCAGCGCCGGGGCGCATCCCCAAACCGGCTTTCCCCTGGTGTTCATGACCATGCTGGACGATGCCCGCAAAAGTTGCCCTTTTGTTCGCCCCGAGGGCTGCAGCGTGTACAACGCCCGTCCCGGCGCCTGCCGAGCATACCCCCTGGGCCGGGCCTCCCGCCTGGAAGATGGTCAGGTAAAGGAGCGTTATTTTCTGGTACAGGAAGATCATTGCCAGGGCTTTGTCCAGGATAAGCACTGGACACCATCGGCCTGGTATGCTGACCAGCAACTGCTTATCTACAATGAAGAAAACGACCGCTATATGGCCCTCATGGCCCGGCAGCGCCAGACGGGCCGGCTGCTGGACCGCAAACGTGGCGCCATGGCCCTCATGGCCTTGTACCAACCTGATAATTTTCAGGATTTTATCCGCAACACTCGTCTTTTTGACAAACTCGACCTGCCCTGTGAGCGGCAGGACTTCATATTGACCGATGAATACGCTACCATTGACTTTGCCTACCATTGGCTGGAATTCTTGCTGTACGGCCGCAGCGATGTGCTGCGCCCCCGAACCGAGTGACAGGAGGCCGCCGCCATGGATCGATCCCATCCAAAAATCTACTCCCCCGAGCAACTGGCCGAAATCCTGGAGACCCGCCGCAGCTGCGGCAAGATCGTGTTCACCAACGGGTGCTTTGATCTGCTCCACCCCGGCCATGCCACCTTGCTGACCCAGGCCCGCACCCTGGGCGATGTGCTGGTGGTGGCCGTGAACTCCGATGCCTCGGTGCGCGTGCTGGTCAAGGGGCCCAGCCGGCCGGTGAACACCCTGGCCGACCGCATGTTCATGCTGGCCCATCTGGAAATGGTGGATTATGTGACCTGGTTCGAGGCGGCGACCCCGTATGACATCATCCGCCAGCTGCAGCCGGACATTCTAGTCAAGGGAGGGGATTGGCCCGTGGAAGCCATCGTGGGCCGGGATGTGGTGGAGGCCCGCGGCGGCAAGGCCGTCTCCCTGCCCCTGGTGGAAGGCGTGTCCACCACGGCCATCATCGACCGCATCCGGAACAACAAGACTCCGGCATAGCGGAACGCCCCCTGCGGGGATGGATTGGCCATGGCTGCGCCTCCCTACCCTTCCGGGCAACGCTGGATCCTGCATCTGGACATGGACGCCTTTTTTGCGTCCGTGGAGGTACTGGACAATCCTGACCTGGCCGGCAAACCGGTCATCGTGGGCGGGGAGGATCGCGGCGTGGTCAGTGCGGCCTCCTACCCCGCCCGGGCCTTCGGGGTACGGTCGGGCATGCCCTCGGCCCAGGCGCGCACACTGTGCCCGCACGGCATTTTTCTGCGGGGCCGTCACGGCCGCTACGGCGAGGTCTCCCGCCTGGCCATGGCCGCCTTGGCCCGGTTTTCCCCCATCATGGAACAGGCTTCGGTGGACGAGGCCTATCTGGACATGACCGGCATGGACAGCTTCCTCGGCCCCCCTGAAGCCATGGGCCGTGCCGTCAAGGAGGCAGTCCGACAGGCCACGGGGGGGCTGGCCTGTTCCGTGGGGCTGGCGCCGGTCAAGTTTCTGGCCAAGATCGCCTCGGACTGGAACAAACCGGACGGCCTCTTCGTGCTGCACCCCCAGGCCGTGGAGGCGTTTCTCATGGCCCTGCCCGTGGGCAAGATTCCCGGCGTGGGTGGCAAAAGCGAAGCCCGTCTCAAGCAACTAGGCATCCGCACCGTGGGCGATGTGCGGCGGCTGTCGGCCTCGTTTTATGTCCGCGAATTCGGCAAATGGGGGCAGGCGCTGTGGGAGCGCGCCCATGGCATCGACCCCCGGGAGCTGGTGCCCCACTGGGATGCCAAAAGCGAAGGCGCAGAAGTGACCCTGGAGCATGACACCGCCGATCGCGAACTCCTGGCCCGCCACCTGTACCAGCAGTGCCTTCGCGTGGGCCGCCGGCTACGCAAGGATGGTCGCATGGCACGGACCATCACCCTCAAACTCAAGGACCGCGACTTCAAGAGCGTGACCCGCAGCCGCACGGTGGAGCTTCCCGTGGCCAGCACCGATGGCCTCTATGAAGTCGCCAAATGCATGCTGGACAAGGAAAAACTTTCCAGACCCATTCGGCTCATCGGCGTGTCTGCCAGTGGCTTTGCCGTGCCGCCGCGGCAGTTGTCCCTGTTCGAAGACCAGGACGCCCGGCGCGAGGAAGAACGCCAGGCCCTGGACAAGGTGCTGGACGGCATTGAGGAGCGGTTCGGCCGTGGGGCCGTGCTGCGCGGGCGCGCCTTGCGTGGATCGAGACACAAAAAAGAGCCGCCGGGAGAACCCCGGCGGCGTGGAGAAGGACTGCTCTGAGGAATAGTCTTTTCGATGTAGCTGTTGAGGTTCAGGGATTCTTCTTGCCGGGTATCCGGCGGGACGAGGGTTCCGATGTTTACCTCATCCTCTCTAGCTGGTCGCGCTCCACAGGACAATCTCCTGGGCGACCTTCTGGGCAACTCCGCTTGCCGTGTGTACGATAATTTCCATTATTTCTTCGTACCCTCCGTTGCAGTTGCCGTTCCTTGCCTCTAGCTTTGTAGTAAACACCGTCCTGAAGTTGTAAAGGGCTCAATTCTAAAAAATTTAACCCGACTGCGCAGGCGTGAAATGTGCTGGCCGGCACAGGTACCTGGCCTGCCGCGCCGCCGCCTTGTCCCGCTCTTTGTCCGTCAGCGCCCGTTTGCGCAGCACCACGGCCATGGCGTCCACGGCGCGGGGGCGTCGCCGAACCAGCTCAGCATCTTTGCCTTTGTCCAGCATTTTTTGCCCCAACCCACTGTAGCGATACTCCAGGGAGACCAAGTCGAACCGCGCCTGGGTCCAGCCCAGATACCAATGCCAATCCGTAATATACAACCAGCTGTTCTCATTGAACGCGCGCACATGGGTCGGGTCCTGCCAGGCGCCGCAAGACAAGTCGTAGGGCACCACCACATCCAGCACCCCACCCTCCCGCAACAACTGCAGGCACGTCTCATAAAACACTGTCAATGCAGGCAAGTGCTCCAGAAGGTCATGGGCGAGAATTTTTGCCGCACTCCCCGGGGCCAGGCATACCGGGCCAAAGCGGGAGGTGTGATAGGTCGTGTCCGGAGCGGGCGGAAAGGGACGGGCCAGGTCGGCCACAATATCCGGCTGCCACAGCGGGTTAATATCCACATTCAGGCAGTCTGCCTTGAAGGATTTTCCGCTGCCACAATTCAAGATCCAGCCATCCGGTGCAGGCATTTCGAGTGTGTCCATACCTGCGTTGCTATCAGGCAGCGTTCCCGGAGACAACATCCTTTCGCGCCGCCAGACTTGCAACAGCTGCCGCAATGGTGCACCATTCTCCCATGAGCGAATATATTGATGCCATTGCCGACGCCAATACCGTGGGCATCGTCGAGAAGCAGTTCTTTACCTTTGCCGACGCCCACACCCCGTTTCTGCTGGAAAGCGGCCAGCAGCTCCCGTCCGTGACCCTGGCCTACGAGACCTATGGCCGCCTGACGCCCGAGGGCGACAACGCCGTGCTCATTTGCCATGCCCTTACCGGCGATGCCCACGTGGCCGGCTACCATGACCCCGCCAAGGGCGGCAGTGGCAAGCCCGGCTGGTGGGAACTGATGGTCGGCCCCGGCAAGCCCATCGATACGGACCGATACTTTGTCATCTGCTCCAACGTGCTGGGCAGCTGCATGGGCTCCACCGGCCCGGCCAGCCACAACCCCGACGGCAGTGGCCTGTACGGCCTGGATTTTCCGGTGGTGACCATCGGGGACATGGTCAAGGCCCAGCGCGAACTCATCGCGCATCTGAAAATTCCGCGCCTGCTGGCCGTGGTGGGCGGTTCCATGGGCGGCATGCAGGTGCTGGACTGGAGCTGCCGGTACCCTGAGCTGGTGTACGCCGCCATCCCTCTGGCCACCACGGCCCGGCACTCCGCCCTGAACATCGCCTTCCACGAGGTGGCCCGCCAGGCCATCATGGCGGACCCCAACTGGAACCGCGGCCGCTACACTCCAGCCAGCAAGCCCGCCACGGGCCTGGCCGTGGCGCGCATGATTGGGCACATCACGTATCTTTCCGATGAGGCCATGCGCCGCAAGTTCGGCCGGCGACTCCAGGACCGCGACGCCTTCAGCTTTGACTTTGATCTGGATCTGCCGGATTTTCAGGTGGAGAGCTACCTGCGTTATCAGGGCCGCAAATTCGTGGAACGGTTCGATGCCAATTCCTTCCTCTACATCACCAAGGCAGCGGATTACTTTGATCTCGCCGCCCAGCACGGCCAGGGCTCCCTGGCTGGCGCCATGAGCCGGGCCCGGGCGCGGTTCCTGGTCATCAGTTTTTCCTCGGATTGGCTGTACCCCACCTACCGGTCCCGCGAGCTGGTGCAGGCCATGAAAAAAGCTGGCCGCGACGTGAGTTTCATGGAAATCGATGCCGACTTCGGACACGATGCCTTCCTGCTTCAGAACGAGCGGCTGTCCGCCCTCATCGCCAACTTCCTGGATCACTCCCAGGCCAAACTGCGCATGGAGGCCGGGCATGCGGTTTGATCTACAACAAATCGCCAGCTGGATTCCCCACGGGGCCAGCGTGTTGGACCTAGGCTGCGGCTCCGGCGAACTGCTGGCCCACCTGCAGCGCCACAAGGGCGTGCGCGGCCAGGGCATTGAACACAGCGAGGACAAGGTGGCCCGGTGCATCGGCCGGGGTCTTTCCGTGATCCAGGGCGATATCAATGCGGAAATTCTGGACTATCCCGACGGCCGTTTTGATGTGGTTGTCCTCTCCCAGACCCTCCAGCAAGTGTACAAGCCTGCGGTGTTGCTCAAAGAGATGCTCCGGGTGGGCCGTCGCGGGGTGGTCAGCTTCCCCAACTTCAGCCATTGGCGCATCCGGGTGCAGCTGCTGCTCACGGGCCAGGCGCCCCGCACCAGCGAGCTGCCCTATGCATGGTGGAACACGCCCAACATCCGCGTCATCACCCTCAAAGACTTCCGCACGTTCTGCAAGGCCCACGACCTGCCCATCCTGGAGGAGGCGGCCCTGGATACGGATTACCGCCGCCAGGACGGCCACGTGCTCAGGGCCTGGAAATCCTGGCGCGCCCGGTATGGCATCTTCCTGCTAGGGAACGGCTAGACCCTGCCCGCGGAATTGCCATATAGCATCATTTTTTGGAGCTTCATTTTTTGTAGCGCAATCATCATTTTTTGTAGAACCACTGGGATTGGCTGCCATCATTTTTTGTAGATCAAATTTTTTAGCGTATAATTTCAGATAAATGTAATTATTTTTTTGCAGCCGCCACAACTGGCACGGCGGTTGCTTTATTGGCCACAAGTCGTGCGCAATCCCTGAGCACTCTTTCCATCCTCATGCATAGGAGAACGACAATGCGGAACCAGCAAGGCTTCACCCTCATCGAAATCATCGCCGTCCTCGTCATCCTCGGCATCCTCGCTGCCGTGGCCATCCCCAAGTACAATGACCTGCAGCAGACCGCCGCTGAAAAGGGTGCGCAAGGCATCATTGCTGGGGCCATGTCCCAGTGCTCCTTGGCCTATGCCAAGTCGCTGCTCGAAAATGGCGCGGCTGATGTAGCTGATGTTGTTGACGCTTGTAACGATACCGCCGTCACTGGTGACTATAAACTTGTTTGTGCCGCCTCTGGCAGCGACGTCACCATTACTGTTACGCATGACAAATACACATTTGCTGATGACGCTGGGAAAGCGACTTGGGTTAGCCCGGATACCAAATAAGTTCGGTGTCGCCAACAGGGCGGCGCTGTCCGCCCTCGGGTGAAACAACTACAAGGGTCGCAGCCATGCTGCGGCCCTTGTTTTATGGTGGCCAACAGCACGGCGCGGGGCGTACTTTTTCGTTTCGTTCACTGCCGTTTGGGTGTAGGAACTGGGAACCCTCTGGAGTCACCCTGCAACCACAGTGAGTGTCTTGCATGCCAGCACCACGTTGCGTATCTCGGCGTTCCCCTAGCTGCACGCTCTTGCTGCTCCTTGCCGCCGGCTGTCTCGCCATGGTCGCCGGTTGCGCCGGGCATGCCCCGTCCCGCGCCGCCACGCCCCGGAAAGACGCCGTGGTGGAGCCCCGCAACGCCCCCACGCCGCAATCCGTCCCGGTGCTGCTGGTGCTGCCCCTGGGCAACGCCTATGGCGCGTTTGCCGGCAAGGTGGTTGCTGGCGCCCAGATTGCCGTGGCCCGCCTGGGTCAGGCCGGGGTGCGGGTGCAGTTGCAGATAGTGGATACCGCCAGCGCGGACTGGGTGAGCCAGGTGATGCGCACGCCGCCCAGCACCATCATCGGCGGCCCCATGCTGGCGCAGGATCTGCACCCCTTGCTGGCGCTGCAGCCACGGCGGACCATCTTTGCCCTGATGCCCGAATTTCCCCCCGGCGTGCTGCAGGAAGGCCGTGATGCCTGGCGTTTTTTCACCAGCCCGCGGGACCACATCGAAACCATGCTCACCCTGGCGAAGGATCAGTTCGGCATCAAGGATGTGGGGGTGCTGTACCCCGACGAATCCTTTGGCCAGCGCCGGGCGCAGTTGTTTCAGGAAGTGGCCAGGGAGATGGGAATGCACATGAAGGCGTCCGCCGCGTACGACCCCGCCGAACCCTTGCACTGGAACCGGCAGGTGGCGTCGTTCCTGGAGCAAGGCTACGCAGCCCATGCTCCCGGCAGCCGGCACCCGGGCATGGAGGCGGTCTTCTTGCCGGACGTCTGGTCACAGGCCCAGATGCTGGTGCCCCACTTCGCATACTATCAGGAAGATCACATGCTTATTCTTGGATCAGCCCTGTGGGACCAGACCCTGGCCATGCGTCCGGAAGAACAGCAAACCTTCCGCCTGGCCATGTTCCCCGGCGCCTGGTGGGAAGGCAATGCGGCCCCGGAATCCCGGGCCCTGGTGACCTCCCTGGGGGCTGCCAAGCCGGAGTATTGGCATGCCCTGGGCTATGATTTCATTCGGTTTGCCGCCACCATGGGCCCCCTGCCCACCCAGGCGGATCCGCAGTGGGTCAATGCAAGGTTGCAATCCGCACAGCACATGGCCTGGAGCATGGCGCCCATCCGCTGGAACACCCGGGGGATGGCCTCACAAAAGCTGTTCATTTTTACCCCCACGCCATCGGGGTCCGTGCCGGCCAATCTGGACACCATCCGCGCCCGATTCACCGAAGCGTCCAGGAATTACCGCATCCGCATGAATGGCGCGCCGTAGTGTGGGATGTGCGGCCTTAAAACATGGACTTCAGAAGCTCTTCGCTGGTGGTGGCGCCCACAGGCTTGGATTTGGCTGCCGATCCCGAGGCGGAAGTGGAAGCGGCGGACGCAGCCGAAGGGCCAGGCTCACTCATGCTGATGCCATAGGCTGGCTCTCTTTCCTGAGCCAGGATGGGCCTTTCAACCTGGGGGAAGGCGATGAAGTCATTATGGATGAGATCATCCGTCACCGGGGTTGCCGCCATGCGCAGGGTGGGTGTCTGATCCTGCAATTGCGGGGAGCGGAAATCCTGCACGGGGTAGTTCTCTTCCACCTTCAAACGATACGCAACCCAGATGGGCAGGGCGGTGCGGCCGCCGGTCTCGCCCTTGCCCATGGGCGTGAGTTCGTCAAATCCCACGTACACGCCCGTGAGCAGGTACGGTGAAAAGCCCATGAACCAGGTGTCGATTTCGTTGTTGGTGGTGCCAGTCTTGCCGGCCACGGGGCGGTTGAGCACCCGAGCCCGCGTGCCGGTGCCGGCCTGCACCACGCCCTGCAGCATGGTGGCCATGGCATAGGCGTTTTCCGGACTGATGGCCCGCACCGCTTCCGGCCGAATCCGCAACACCTCTTCCCCCCAGGCTTTTCGCACGCTGTGGATAAAGCGGGGCTTGACGTACGACCCGTCGCGGGCAAAGGCGGAATATGCCTGGGCCAGGTTCAATGGGGTGAACACCTGGGCCCCCAGGGAAATGGGCAGGTAGGGCGGGAACTCTCCTTCCAGCCCCAGCTTGCGGGCATGGGCGATGACCTTGCGAATGCCCATCTGCGCTGCCATGCGCACGGTGACGAGGTTGCGGGACTTGGCCAAAGCCACCCGCATGGGCATGGGGCCCAGGAAGCCGCCGCCATAGTTCTTGGGGCTCCAGGTGCCGATGGTGATGGGGCTGTCCAGCACGATGGAGTTGGGCGTCAATCCATGCTCCAGGGCGGCGGAAAAGACGATGGGTTTGAAGGCTGAGCCTGGTTGCCGGCGCGCCTGGGTGGCGCGGTTGAACCAGCTGTCGTTGAAATCATAGCCACCCACCACGGCCACCACATCGCCTGTGGGTGGTTCCATGGAAATGATGGCTCCCTGGGCCAAGGGTTTTTCCCGCAAGGCGCACAACAGTACCTGTTCTCGGGCCAGGGCCTGGCGCAAATCCTCCAGCTTGCGAACGGCGGCGGCTTGATCTGCAGGGGCCTTGTCCAGGTCCACCATATAGACATCCGGCCCTTCCACGCTGACCCAAACCACATCGCCAGGGCGAAGGCCGCCCTTTTTCCAGCGTGCCCAGGCCAGGCCAGCGGCGGGGATAAAGCCCTTGCGGCTGCCCATGCGCAGCTCGGCCCCGCCGTTTTTTAGGCCCACCACCAGGGCCTGCAGCCACTTGCCTGGCTCCAGGTCTCCCGGAGTGGGCTCCCGGGCAAGAAAATCCTTCCATTGCTCGGGGTTGAGCTGCGCCAGGGGGCCGCTCCACCCGTGCCGGCGGGTATACTCCTCCAGGCCGAACCGCAAGGCCATTTCCGCCGCGGCCTGGTGTTGCAAATCAACGGCAGTGTACACGTGCAGGCCTTTTTCGTACACGGCATCCTCGCCATATCGGTCCAGGGGGATGCCTTTTTTCAGGACATTCTCCTGGGAAAAGGCCTCAATGAGCTGCCGCCGCACCTCTTCCAGGTAGTATGCGCCCAGGCCCCAGGAAGGATCGGGCATGGGGCGAAACACCAGGGGCTGACGCCGGGCTTCCTCATACTGCGCGGTGGTAATCCAGCCCAGTTCGTGCAGTCGCGCCAAGGCCACCAGCTTGCGGCTGTGGGCTTTATCTGGATTAGTATAGGGATTATATAGACTTGGCGCCTTGGGCATACCTGCTAGAAGTGCGCCTTCGGCCAGGGTCAGCTCGCCCACGTGCTTGCCGAAAAACGTCTGGGCCGCCGCCTCCACGCCATAGGAACCCGCGCCAAAAAAGACCTGATTCAGATAGATGGTGAGGATCTCATCCTTGGTCAGCCGACTGTCCAGCCGAAAGGCCAGCACCGCTTCCTTGAGCTTGCGCTCGTACTTTTTCTGGGAGGTCAGCAGCAACTGCTTGATGATCTGCTGATTGATGGTGGATGCGCCCTGGACGATGGTGCCAGCCTCGTAATTGGCCAGGGCAGCGCGCAGGATGGCCGGAAAATCCACGCCCTTGTGTTCATAGAAGGTGTGGTCCTCCATGGCCAGGAAGGCCTGGACAACATGGGCGGGCACATCCTGCAACTGCACCAGGAAACGCTTTTCCTTGTACAGATAGCCAAGTACCTGACCATCGCGGGCATACACGGTGGTGACGAGATTGGGCTCGTAGTCGGTAAGCTTTTTGAAGTCTGGCAGGTCCCTGGTGACCCACATGTACAGGCCAACGCTGGCAATGGAGGCGGTCGCCACCAGCAGAAAGACCACCACTAGGCCAAAACATGCCAGATAAAAGCGCAATTTCATAGGGACTCACGCCTCCGCCCTGGGCGTGCCCCCCCTGGGCACGCATGTCCGAAATCGGCACAATGCTCAAAGAGTATTATGCAGTTATGCGCCGCATGGCAAGAGCGCGTGCAAAAAAGGACGGAAGTCGGACGGGGAGGCACCGCCCGACTTCCGCCGGCAAGAGGATAATGCAGGACGTGGAGAGGAACGTTATTCAAATACCAGAAGCTTGACTTCCTC
>JAIWOE010000327.1 GCA_020217165.1 Desulfovibrio sp.
AGGGCGATGGCTGGAAGATTCACCCCTACTTCGTGTTCGCCCTCGTGGGCCGCGATTACGTGTTCAACTACCTGGGCGGCGGCGCCGGCAACACCCCGGAACTGCTTCCCCCGGCCATCTACTCCGGCGCCGTGGTGCCTGCGAACAGGCGTGCTCTTGATCAGCGCACCTTCGCCTGGTGGGCCGGTTCTACCTTCACCCTGGACATGTTCGATCCGTTCACCTTCATGTTTGAAGGCCTGTACGGCTCCGTGGATGCCAAGGGCAAGGTTGCCGACCGCAAGGGCTACTACCTGGCCGCTGAACTCGACTACGCCCTGGACTTCATGACCGTTGGTCTGATGGGCTGGTACGCTTCCGGTGAAGACGCTTCCTGGCGCAACGGCTCCGAGCAGATGCCCATGGTTGCTGGCGACTGGAACCCCACCAGCTTTGCCTGGGACGGTGGTAGCCTGCTCTCCGCCGGTGGCGCTCTGGCTGACACCGCCGGTCTGAGCCACAACAACCCCGCTGGCAAGTGGGGCGTGGCCCTGCTGTTCAAGGACATCTCCTTCGTGGAAGACCTCACCCACCAGGTGCGTTTCCTCTACGGTGGCGGTACCAACAGCTCCAAGTCCCGTCGCATCAGCACCCTGCTGGCCAACAACACGATCCTGATCACTCCTGTGACCGACGGCATCGAGTTGACCACTGCTGACCAGCTGTTCGAAGTGAACTTCGACAGCAAGTACATGATCTACGAAAACCTGGCTCTTATCCTCGAGCTGGGCCTGATGCATGTCAACTACGGCAACACCATGTACACCATCGCTGACCAAGCCACTGGTTACAAGGTTGCCTGGGGTCTGAACTACAAGTTCTAAGACCGTGTGACGACTGGCTTGTCCGGGCCGGGACCTTCGGGTCCCGGCCTTTTTTGCGTTCTTTGCGCTCGACTTTTCCGTCGCGCATTATTATCGATGGGTCCACCAACACCCGAGGAGTGCTCATGACCTGCATCCGTTGGCGATACCCCGACCCCGACACCTGGGCCGTCATTGCCGCCCGCATGGAACAACGCAAGGACCCCGGCCTGGACGTGGTAGGCGTGGTTCGCGAGATCCTGGCCCGCGTCCGCGCCGAAGGCGATGCCGCCCTGGCGGAATACACGGCCAGGTTCGATTGCCCGGGCTTCACCCCCGCCATGCTCGAGGTCCCGGCGCAGGCCCTGACCGCCGCCCTAGACACGGACGACGCGACCTTCCAGGCGGACATGGACATCATCAAGGAAGCCGCGACCAATATCCGCGCCTATCATCAGGCCCAGGTACAGCAGAGCTGGTGGCGGCCCCATGCCGATGGCAGCATCACCGGGCAGCTGGTCCGTCCCGTGGACCGCGTAGGATTGTATGTACCCGGCGGGCAGGGCGGGGAAACGCCTCTCATCTCCAGCCTGCTCATGAATGCCATCCCCGCCCAGGTGGCCGGCGTGGCGCAGCTTGCCGTGGTCTCCCCCCCGCGCAAGGATGGTACGTTGAACCCGTACATCCTGGCCACCGCCGCCCTGCTGGGGATAGATGAGGTGTACGCCACGGGCAGCGCCTGGGCCGTGGCGGCCCTGGCCTATGGCACGCAGTCCATCCGGCCCGTGGATGTCATTGTCGGCCCCGGCAATCTGTATGTGGCCACGGCCAAGCAATTGCTCATCGGGGAAATCGGCATCGACATGATTGCCGGCCCCAGCGAAATCTGCATCATCGCCGACGACATCCCCGGCCGCGACCTGGCACGCCGCGCCAGGTGGCTGGCGGCGGACATGCTTTCCCAGGCCGAGCACGACGCCCTGGCCGCCGCCGTGTGCATCTCGCCCTCGGCGGCCCTGCTGGATGCCGTGTGCGCCGAGCTGGAGCGCCAGTGCCAGGCCTTGCCGCGCCACGACATTGCCGCCCGCTGCCTTGCCGATTTCGGCGCGCTGGTGCAGGTGCCGGACCTGGACACCGCGGCGGAGCTGTCCAACCGGTTTGCCCCGGAGCATCTGGAATTGGCCGTGGCTGACCCCTGGGCCCTCATGGGCCGCATCCGCCACGCTGGCGCCATCTTTCTGGGGGATCACACCCCCGAGCCCGTGGGCGATTATTTCGCCGGCCCCAACCACGTGCTGCCCACACTGGGCACGGCGCGGTTTGCCTCGGCCCTGGGCGTTGATAATTTCTGCAAAAAATCCAGCGTCATCGCCACTTCCCCGGGCTTCCTGCAGGCCCATGGGGACAAGATTGCCCGCTTTGCCCGCCTGGAAGGGCTGGAGGCGCACGCCCGCGCCGTGGAATGCCGCAAGGATCAACCCTCGTAGGAGCCGCAATGGACGCCGTCATCCAGACCAACATCCCCGAGTATCGCCTGCTGCATCGCGGCAAGGTTCGGGATATTTATGAAATCTCTCCGGAGGCCCTGCTGCTGGTCACCACGGACCGCATTTCTGCCTATGATGTGGTCATGGAGCAGCCCATTCCGCACAAGGGAGCGGTGCTCAATCAGATCACCTTGTTTTGGATGGAGATGATGGCCCCGCTAGTCAAGAATCACCTGCTGGCCACGGATGTGCGGGATATGCCTGCCCCTCTGCACAAACACGCCGCGCAACTCCAGGGCCGCAGTGTGCTGGTGCGCAAGTGCTCGCCGTTGCCGGTGGAATGCATCGTGCGCGGCTACATCACCGGCTCGGGCTGGAACGATTACCGCAACACCGGCGCCGTATGCGGCCATGCCTTGCCGGCGGGGCTGTTGGAATCCCAGGAGCTGCCCCAGCCCCTGTTCACGCCGTCCACCAAGGCCGATCTGGGCGCCCACGACGAGAACATCACCGTGGAGCAGGCCAGGACCATCGCCGGCGCGGCGCGCATGGCCCAGGCGGAAT
>JAIWOE010000328.1 GCA_020217165.1 Desulfovibrio sp.
GTCATTGACGAAAAGCTCATCCGCATGAAGGAACTGGCCGAACAGGCCGCCACCGGCACCTACACCTCCGACCAGCGCCTGATCATCGATTCGGAATACCAGGCCATGGCCTCGGAAATCACCCGTATCGCCAACGCCACGGACTTCAACGGCATCTATCTGCTTAATGGCAATCTCTCCAGCTCCACCCACGACGGCACGGGCATGGCGTCCATGGGCAAGCTGAAGGTCCACTTCGGTACGGCCAACGATTGTTCCGAAGACTACTACTACATTCAGATCGGCTCGGCCACGGCGTCCTCCCTGGGTGTGGGCAACCAGGCCCTGGCCGGCAAGGACGGCTTCTCCATCTCCACCCAGGACGCCGCCCAGCGGGCCCTGGTGGCCCTGCGCGACGCCATTGTCTCCAAGGACACCATCCGCGCCAACCTGGGCGCCTTGCAGAACCGTCTGCAGAACACCATCACCAACCTGGAAATCCAGGCGGAAAACCTGCAGGCTGCGGAATCCCGCATCAGCGACGTGGATGTGGCAACGGAAATGACGGAATTCGTCCGCCAGCAAATCCTGACGCAGAGCGCGGTGGCCATGCTCTCCCAGGCGAACTCCCTGCCCAGGATGGCCATGCAGCTCATCGGCGGGTAACGGGCATGACCCCGTACTGAACCCTTGACCATGCCGTGCGCCGGACCGGGACCCTGCCCCCCGGTCCGGCCTTGGCACTTTGATTGCAAATGCCCTCCCGAAGAACATGGCCTGGAAACATTGACCGCACGGGACGAGCATATGTCTACAGACGTAAATGTTGGATCGATCACCTTCACGGGGCTGGGGTCCGGAACGGACTTCGAATCCATGGTCACCAAGCTGATTGAGGTGGAATCCTACCACAAGAAGCAGATGGAGGCCTGGAAATCCGAATGGCAAACCAAGATCGAGGCGCTCAAGGAAATCAATACAGCCATGCTTTCGCTCAAGTCCACCTTGGAAAAGATGGATTCCATGAGCGAGTTCCTCAAAAAAGGCGTCGCCTCCAGCGATGCCTCGGTCTTGACGGCCAGTGCCGACGCCACGGCGGAGTCCGGCTCGCACAGCATCGTGGTCAATCAGCTTGCCACCAACGCCGTCATCACCAACACCACCGGGCTGGCCAGCAAGGCGGAAAAGGTCAACACCACGACCTCGTCCCAAATTTTTGCATATACGTACAAGGGCAAGGATTACGAAGTCTCCGTGGGCGCCGGGGCCTCCCTGGAGCAGCTGGTGAACGCCATCAACTCCGATCCTGCCAACGCCGGGGTGCGGGCTTCCATCATCACCGACGGCTCCCAGTATTATCTGCAGATGCGCGGGCTGGAGCTCGGCAGCGCGGCTTCCCTCTCGTTCAATACCGCCAAGTCCACCATGACGCATCCCGCGTTTGACGAAGGGAGTGACTTCGCCCTCACCCAGGCAGCGCAGAATTCGCAAATCAAGGTGGATGGCTGGCCCACCGCCTCCGACGCCTGGATTGAATCCAACTCCAACACCATCACCGACGTGGTGCAGGGGCTGACCTTCAACCTCAAAAGCCTGGGCAACAACCCGCCCGCGGCGGTGACCATCAGCGTGGATACGGATTTTGATGCCATAAAGGAGAATATTTCCACCTTTGTGGAGAATGTGAACTCCCTGCGCACCTTGGTGAAAAACCTGACCAAGTACGACAAGACCCTCAACAAAGCCTCGGTGATGACCGGCAACTACGCCGTGCAACTGGTGGACAGCCGGCTCAAGCAGGTGACGGCCGAGATTGGTCAGGGCTTCCTGCGCTACAGTCCGGGCCCGCCGCCCTCGGGCGACAAGCTCTCCTCCCTGTCCCAGATCGGTATCCTCACCGATGCCGACGAAGGCTCCCTGACCCAGGGCCTGCTGGCCATTGATGACGAGATCCTCGACGACATCCTGCGCAGGGAAACTACTGCCGTGGCGGAGTTGTTTGCCGCCAGCAACATCGGCGGCGAAAAGGTGGATAGCGGCAACTTCAGTTACTACTCCAGCGTGGCCGGCGTGACCAAGGCCGGGGTGTACGACGTGAAGTACACCGTGAGTGGCGGGGCCATCTCCAGTGCGTTCATCAATGGCAAGGCTGCCAACGTGGACAACGAGAAGGGCACCATCACCTCCATGGATGGCGACTCCCGAGGCATCGTCATCCAGATCAACGATTTTCCGGCCGACTCCACCGGCAAGGGCGTGGTGCGCATCAAGCAGGGCAAGGCCGGTGAACTGGCCGCCGTGCTCAAGGACATGACCAACAGCGAAACCGGCGCCCTGAACATTCTGGAAGACAATTACACGGACATCATCAAAAGCATCGACAAGAAGATAAGCTACGAAGAGCAGCGCCTGGCCCTCATGGAAACAAACATGCGACTGAAGTTCGCCCGCCTGGAAGCCTTGCTGGGCGAATATGAGAACCTGAGCACATCCATGAAGAGCCAAATCTCACAGTTGTCGTCTTCTTCGTCGTAACCGAGCACGCACGAGCGCGGCGCCGTGCAGGAGAATTGCATGCAAAAAGCTGCAACCGCCTACCTTCAAACGTCCGTGGGCACCACGTCCCAGGGCGAAATTCTGCTGATGCTGTATGAAGGCGCCATCAAGTTCCTTCGTCAGGCCCAGGAGAAGATCAAGGAGCGCGACTATGCCCAGAAGGGCATCCTTATCTCCAAGGCCCTGGACATCATCTCGGAATTGGAAAGCAGCCTGAACATGAACAAGGGCGGGGAAATCGCCGGCAATCTGCACCGGCTGTATTTCCATTGCCAGAAGCGGCTGCTGCAGGCCAACATCAACATGGATGTGGCCATGGTGGAAGAGGTGGTAACGA
>JAIWOE010000329.1 GCA_020217165.1 Desulfovibrio sp.
CCTCCACGGCCAGGCCGTCCATTTTGGGATCCACCCAGAATTCCAGGGAGCCCAGGGCAATGCCGGACGGCAGCAGCCGGGCCACGCGCCCCAGGAAGTCCCGGAAATCCTCCACCTGAAAGCCGTTATCCAGGCTGAGCATGGGCATGGCGTGGGGAAACGGCGGAAACTGCGCAGCCGGTGCACCGCCCACGCGGCGGGTGGGTGAGGCGGCATCGTCCAGGGCGGGCCAGTCCCGTTCCAGGCGCTGCAGTTCCTGGAACAAGGCGTCGTATTCGGCGTCGGAGACGGCCGGGTCGTCCAGCACATAATACCGGTAGTTGTGCTCTTCCAGCTGGCGGCGCAGCTGCGCAACCCGGGCGGCGAGTTCGGGGGGGGGCGTCTGGTGGGGCATGGTTACAGGAATCCTTCAGTCTATCTTTGGCAGGGAGCAGTCGCCCACATCCACAAAGCGGGCACACAGCAGGCGCACCGCCGCTTTCCAGTCCGGACCCAGCCGGGCGCGGAGATAGGCGTCTTCATGGTCTGCAGCCCGGGACAAAAAGTCGGGGGTCTGGCGGGCGGCGGTGTGGTGTTCGTGGCGGATGGCAACCTGATGATCCACCACCAGGGGCCAGCCGGCCTGGTGCAAGCGCCAGGAAAGCCAAAGATCCACCCCGTAGCCGCGAGGATTTTCCTCCCAGTCCAGTCCCTGCCCTCCCGGGAGGGTGGCCACGGCCTCCAGGCGCAGCAGGGGGGCCACGCCGTCCAAGAGGAGCACACGGCGGAACTGCCGGCCCGGGGCCTGGACCATCTGGGGGTGATACGGATGGCGGATGACGGCCGGGGAATATGCGCCAATGGCCCGGCCACTGCGCGCCTCCAGGGCCTGCAGGCGCTGCCAGGCCTGGTCCAGGACCTGCCCCGGCGAGACAAACCAGAGATCGTTGTTCAGGAACCACAGGTGGGTGCGGCCCTGGGCCTGCATGGCCTCCAGGCACCAGGCCAGGGCGCCGGCCCAATAGCGATTCTCGGGCAAGCGGGTCCAGGCACCGGGCCAGGGCAGGGGGGAGGCGTTGTCCAGGACGAAGATCCGATCCCGCCAGCGCCTGCCCTGGGCTTCCAGCTGCCGATGCAGCCTGGCGGTGACGGCCGGATCGCCGTAATGCAGGATGACCACCGCCGGGTCGTATCGTGCGAAAAGGCCCTCCGCCATCTACAACAACTCCTGAATCTGCAGGAAGTTCTCTGGCTTGCCAATACACAGCAGCCGGTCCCCGGCCTGGATGACGGCATCGGGGGAGGGGTTGAAGCGCATGGGTTCGTCGGCTGGTTTGATGCCGATGATGATCAGGTTGTAGCGCGGCCGGATCTGGCTCTCGATGAGGTTCTTGCCGATGAGGGGCGAGTCCGGGCCAATGGGCAGCTCCTCCATCTGCAGGTCCAGCCCGCCGTGCACGGCCATGTCGATAAAATTGACCACGGAAGGTTTGAGCACGCTCTGGGCCATGCGCACACCGCCGATGGTGTGCGGCAGGACCACGCGATCCGCCCCGGCGCGTTCCAGCCTGGGGATGTGGGATTCCTGGTCCGCCCGGGAGACGATGACGATGTTCGGATTGAGCTGGCGCGCCGTGAGCACCACATACACGTTGGCCGCCTCCTGGGTCAGGGCGGTGATGAGACTGCGCGCCCGAGTCAGTCCCGCGGCCAGGAGCAGTTCGTCGGAGGTGGCGTCACCGGCCAGGTGCAGGACATTGTCCAACTCCAGACGTTTGATGATATCCGGATCCTGCTCCAGGACCACCAGAGGATGGCCCTCGCGCATGATTTCCCGGGCCACGATGGAGCCGATACGGCCGTAGCCGCAGACAATGAAGTGATTCTCCAGCCTGTCGATGGCCTTTTGCACGCGGCGTCTCCCCAAAAGCTGATTGATGCGGCCCTCCACCAGCAGCTGGGCCCCGGAGCCAGCCAGGAAGGCAAAGCTGCCCACCCCACCGAAGATGAGGAACGACGTGAAGATGCGCGCCTCCTGCGAAAGGGGCCGCACCTCCTGAAACCCAACGGTGGAGAGGGTGATGACCGTCATGTAGAAACTGTCCCAGAAGCCCCAGTCTTCAAAGGTCATGTAAAAACTGACGGACGTGGCAAAGATGATGGCCAGGGCCACGGACCCGGCGGCAATGGGCCAGAACTCCCCCAGGCGGGCATGGAGTCTGCTGTAACGCAGATCGGGACGGGCGAGGGGGCTCATGCGTGGGCCGAGGTGGCGGCTTCCGTAAGGAGTTCACGCAGGCGTTTGATGCGGTCTCGCAGCTGAGCGGCGCGCTCGAATTCCAGTTCCCGGGCGGCTTCGCGCATCTGGCGCTCCAGGGTCTTGATTTCCTTGGCCGCGCGCTTGGGATCCGCCCCGTAGAGGGCTGCCTCTTCCGCAGCCAGGGCCGCCGGCGTCGCCTGGTCGGCCTCGGGCGCAGGGGCCTGCCCCTTGCCGCGACGGAGTTTGCCGCCCTCCTGCTGTTCTCGCTGGCGGGCCTGGGCATGGATGGCGTCCAGGACGTTCTCGGCTTCCTTGCGCACGGACTGTGGCACGATGCCGTGGGCCTGGTTGTGGGCGATTTGCCTGGCGCGGCGGCGCTCGGTTTCGTCCATGGCTGCCCGCATGGAGGGGGTGATGGTATCCGCGTACAGCACCACCAGCCCGGCCACGTTGCGCGCGGCGCGGCCAAAGGTCTGGATGAGGGACCGCGTGGAGCGCAGGAACCCTTCCTTGTCCGCATCCAGGATGGCCACCAGGGAGACCTCTGGCAGGTCCAGCCCTTCCCGCAACAGGTTGATGCCCACCAGCACGTCAAAGTCGCCCTTGCGCAGGGCCTGGAGGATGGC
>JAIWOE010000053.1 GCA_020217165.1 Desulfovibrio sp.
GGGGCAGCCGTCCGCTGGGAGACCCGGGCCGGGTGGGGCTGTCCGGCGGGTGCACGTCCCTGAGCGTAAGGCCCCGCCGTTCCGCCATCCGCACGCGCAGGCCGGGCCGGGTGGTGTAGAGCTCCAGCTCGCGCCCGCTGTGCGGGTGCCGCAGCCGGGCCACCAGGTCCGGGGCCTCTATGCATCCTGGCAGGACCAGCAGCAGATCCATCCCGCCCCGGGCCACGGCATCGGCCAACCGCACGGGCAGCCGCAAATCCGCCTCGGTGCCGTGCACCAGCCGGGGGGGCGCCGCGGGCAGGCCGTCCTCTTCAGGAAGCACAAAGTTAGCCAGCAGTTCCAGTTCGTGCTCTGCCAGGGTCTTCGCCGTCTGTTCCCCGGCCAGATTGAAACAACAGTGTTGCGCCAAATTGCAGACGGTCTCCGCCGTACTGGTGGCCAGCATGTCCACGATGAACAAATTGTCCTCGGTGAGCTGATAACGTACCTGGACCACCAACGCACCGGGATAGCCGCTGGCGCCGTCCGGGGAGACGTGGGACAGCACCAGCACGGGCCCCGCGCTGACGGCATTGAGGGCATCCTCCCGGGCAGTCCAGAGGACGCTGTGAAAACCGGCCGGGCCACCGTTATCGTGATGCCCCTCCGCCGTGGGCGGTAGGCGGACGGTGGTGGTGCCCAGGGAGAACATGGCGTCGGCAATGCGCCCGGCAAAGCGGCCCAGCAATGCGCCGCGGTGCAGGGGATCCCGCAGGCGATGCTCCAGGGTGTCCGGCCCGGTCAGCATGTTCACCAGCCGGCCATGCTTGTCTGGCAGGCAAAGGGCCTCGATGCTGGCGCCATATTCCAGGATGACTGCCTGCATGCCGGCGGTGTTTTGCAACACGTGCCGGCGCACGGGCTGTCCGTCGGGCAGATACCCAGCCAGCTCCGTGCGCACGGAAGGTTGTGGCGGCGACACCGGCGTGGCTCCTCCTTGCCTGAAATCCGCCAGGGTCACTGACGCCGCAGGCGCTGCAGGCCTTGCGGTCCGGCAAGCAGGGCCTCACGGGCCATGTCCAGGAACAGACCGTGTTCCACAATCCCGGCCCTGGCGGAAAGCTGCCGCGCCAGGCGGGCAGGATCGACGATGGGCCCGAAATCGCAATCCAGAATGATATTGCCTTGTTCTGTCTGGAAGGCCTGGCCCTCTGCATTGCGGCGCAAGACCACGGTGGCGCCCAGGGATTCCAGATAGGCCACCTGAAAGCGGCGGCCCCAGGGGACGCACTCCACGGGCACGGGCCAGTGCGTGCCCAGGGCCGGGGAGAGCTTGCTGCTGTCTGCGATGATGATGAGGGTATCTGTGGCCTGGGCCAGGATTTTTTCCTTGAGCAAGGCACCGCCGCCGCCCTTGATGCAATCCAGGGCTGGCGTGAGTTCATCGGCCCCGTCTAGCACCAGGTCCAGGTGCGGCACGTCATCGAGCTGCTTGAGGGGGATGCCCAGGGCCTTGGCCTCGCGTTCGATGAGGATGCTGCAGGGCACCACCGTCACGTCGCGCAGGCGGCCCTCCTGCAGCCAGGCAGCCAGCAGGCGCACGGCCCAGAGCACGGTGCTGCCGTGCCCCAGCCCCACCACCATGCCGGGCGCCACGAGTTCCAGGGCCGACCGGGCGGCCTCCTGTTTGTGTACCTTCATGGTTTCATTCATGACCGCGCCTCCCAAATCCATGCGGAGGAACCCGGCTTGCGAGCCTTCCGAGAGTGGCGGCGACTGCCAGCCGCCATACAGCAATGACACATGCATTGGCGTACCCCTTGTCGGATCATCCCAACCACCGAACCGACATAGCCCCTGCGGGCTGCCATTCGGAATGCATGACTGCCTGATCGTGTCCCGCAGCTGAAAGGTATGCACTCTGTGATCACTGTAATATCACAATTGTTGAGAAACAATCCAGACGCAATTCTCGTTGCGGCACGCCATGGCGGCAGGCAGGGCAGCACCCTCCCCCTGCTCCCAAATACGTTGCGCCAAGGACAATTTTTCCGGGCCGCCAGCCAGGAACAACACACGGCGGGCGCGGTGGATGAGGGGCAGGGTCATGGTCAGCCGGGGCACTCGGGGCTCCACCTCAGGAGCTGGCACGGCAAAAATCCAGGCTTTTTGGGCAATAAGCGCCGGGGAGTCCGGGAACAGGGAGGCCGTATGGCCGTCCTTGCCCAGGCCCAGGATCACCACATCCAGGATCAAATCTCCGCCCGCAGCCACGCCCAGGGCCTTGGCGATCTCCGCTTCATAGGCATGCGCGGCCTCCTGAGGCGTGCAGCCTTCCAACTCCGGCGCCACGAACCGCGCCATGCAGGCCCGCCCGCCCGCCATGAGGGTACGACGGATCATGGCCGAGTTGGACAATGCCTGCTGCCCCGGTGCTATGCGTTCATCGCCCAGCAGCAGCAGGACCTTTTCCCATGGCAGCTCCATGTTCCCGAGTTCCTTGTAAAAGGCCTCGGGGGTTGTGCCGCCGGCCAGGGCCATGACCGCCCTGCCCTTGGCCTGGATGGCCTCCAGCAGCCAGCCGCGCACGCGCTCCAAGGCGGCGGCCGTCATGGCGGCGCCATCGGGGACTATCAAACGTTCCACGGCGGGGGGTGCATCGCTCATAACATGGTCCCGTGTTGCATCGTTGCAGGTGATAGAATATGCCGCACTTCCTGTGGGCCGTCGCTGCCGGCCCTGTACAAATACAGCCTGTCTGATTTGTCTGCCTTGTCCGGGCAATCGCATTCCTGAAGAATGGGCGTTAAAAATCCCCAACAGAGTTCCACGCTATCCTGACGCCAGAACAACGTCTGGTCTCCCAGCAGCACATCCTGCAGCACCTTGACGTATGCGTCCACCTTGGCGCGTTGCAGGCCAGCGTTGTAGTCAAACTCCATGCGGACCGTTCGCAAGCACATGGGGCCGGGGAGTTTGGTCTGGAAGGTGAGGATCACCTCTTCCCTAGGCTGGATGGAAAGGATGAGGGTGTTGGCGCTGATGTGCTCCCCCAGCACCTTGCGGAACATGGAGTATGGCACTTCCTTGAATTTGACTGTTATTTCAGTATGTTTTTTCCGCAACCGCTTGCCGGAGACCAGATAGAACGGCACGCCCTGCCAGCGCCAGTTGTCGATGAAGACCTTCATGCAGGCGTAGGTGGGGGTGGCGCTGTCCGGCGCCACCCCGGGCTCGTCCACGTAGGCTGGCACCTTGCGGCCGTCGATCATGCCCGCTCCGTACTGGCCCAGCACCAGATGTTCATCCAGCCTTTCCACAGGGAACGGTCGCAATGCCCTGTATACTTTTGTTTTTTCGTCGCGCACCAGCTCGGCCTCAAACTGGGAGGGCGGCTCCATGGCGCACAGGGACAACAGTTGCATCATGTGATTCTGGAACATGTCCCGCAGCACGCCGGCGTGTTCATAGAACGCCGCACGGTGCTCCACGCCCAGGGATTCCGCCGCGGTGATGCGAACATGGTCGATGTAGCGCCGGTTCCACAGGGGCTCGAAGATGGCGTTGGCGAAGCGCAGGACCATGATGTTCTGCACCGTCTCCTTGGCCAGGTAATGATCGATGCGGAAGACCTGATGCTCCGCGAAATGGCGATGGATGGCCGCATCCAGGGCCCTGGCCGTGGCGAGGTCGCTGCCAAAAGGTTTTTCGATGACGATGCGCGCGAAGCCCTGGGCCTCATCGCTCATGCCCGCCTGACCCAGGGCGGTGGCGATGGTCTCGTACGCGGTGGGGGGAACTGCCAGATAGTACAGCCTGTTGCCGCCGATGTTCCAGGTGTCGTCCAGCTCCTGGCACAGGGACCGCAGGGCGTCCAGGCCTTCGCCGCCGTCCACGTCCACGGCACAATAAAACAGGCGGGGGGCCAGCTCTTCCCAGGGATCCAGCTGCTCCACGCCAGCCTGCTCCAGGGCCTCGCGCATGCGGTGGCGGAAGGTCTGATGGTCCATGGGGGAACGGCCTACGCCCACGATGCAGGCGCGGGGATCCAGACTGCCCAGGCAATGCAAATCATACAGGGATGGAAACAGCTTGCGGGACGTGAGATCCCCCGTGGCGCCAAACACCACCACCACGCAGGGCGGGCTGGCCCGGTCCAGCTGACATTGGGAGCGCGGCGACGCAGCGTGGTCCTGCAGGGTGGAGACCAGGGCGCTGGCGATGCTGGGTTGGGGATCTGGCATGGGCAGGGCCTATGTTTCCTTGACGGCGTGGCCGCCGAACTCTCGGCGCAGGGCGGCGAGGATGCGGTCCTGGAAGGTGTTTTCCTGGCGGGAACGGAACCGCTGCATGAGGGAAAGGGCCAACACCGGCGCCGGCTGGGCCAGTTCGATGGATTCCAGCACCGTCCAGCGGCCCTCGCCGGAATCCTCCACATGGCCCGCCAGGCCCTCCAGGGCGGGGTCCTCGGCAAAGGCGCGCTCCGCCAGTTCCAGCAGCCAGGAGCGGATGACACTGCCCTGGTTCCAGAGGTGGCAGAGGGCGGCCATGTCCAGATCCTTGCCATAGCCGGACGCCTGGATGAGCCCCAGGCCCTCGGCATAGGCCTGCATCATGCCGTATTCGATGCCATTGTGAATCATCTTGACAAAATGCCCGCTGCCCGTGCCACCGCAGTGCATCCAGCCGTGGGGGGGGGCCAGGGCGTCCAGGTAGGGCGCCAGCACGGCCACGGCCTGGGCCGGGCCGCCCACCATGGTGCAGTAGCCTTCGGAGAGTCCCCAGACGCCGCCGGAAACACCGGCATCCACGTACTGCACGCCCACCGTGTTGCACACGGCGGCGTGGCGCAAATCGTCCTTGTACCAGCTATTGCCGCCATCCACCAGGATGTCCCCAGGGGCCAGCAAGGGCAGCACTTGGTCAAGGTGCGCATCCACGGCCGGCCCGGCGGGGAGCATGAGCCAGCAGATGCGGGGAGGGGTCAGGGCCTGCACCAGTTCTTCCAGGGTACGGCAGGCCAGGGCGCCGTCTTCCGCGGCCAGGGCTTCAGCCTTGTCGAAGCTGCGATTCCAGGCGGCCAGGGGCAGCCCGGCGCGGCGCAGGCGACGGGCCATGTTCAGCCCCATGCGTCCAAGTCCGATAATGCCGAACTGCATGGCACACTCCTTGGGCATGTCTATGCCAGACCCAGGGCGGCCAGGCCGGCATGCCCGGCGCCCCACAATCCGGATAGTTCGTTGCTGTTCCGACGGATGGGGATGGCTTCCAACAGGGGCCGCTGGGTGGGACAGTTGCAGAATTCCTCACCAAACGCGGCATGCCGCACCAGCTCGGGGGATCGTGCCGCCACGCCGCCGGTGACCACCACGCCCCCGGCGGCCACCACGGCCAGGGCGTATTGCCGACAGGCGCGGCCGTACAGCCTGGCGAACCAGGTCACCACCTCGGGCGCCGCCGGCAGGTATCCCGGCACCTCGGCGGGGGAGACGGCCTGGCCGGTGAGGAATTCATGCAGCAGGGCCAGGCCGCCGCCGCTGACCACATGGTCGCCAATGGGATAGTGAACACCCAGGCGATCCATGACAAACTGTTGATATTCAAATTCTTCCTTGCCCACGAACGGATATGGCGCGTGCCCGAATTCCGCAGGCACCACGGTGCTGCCGCCACCCTCCAGGGGCAGCAGGGCGCAATTGCCCAGCCCGGTGCCCGCACCGGTGACGGCCACCGCCCCCAGGGCATAGGGCTCGCCGGATTTGAGCAGCTCGGCATCCTGCATGACGGGGGTGACCACAGCGTGGGCCTGGGCGGCAAAGTCGTTGAGCAGTACCAGCCGCGCCGCGCCTACGACGGCCTGCACCTCCTCCCAGCGAACCAGCCAGCTGACGTTGGGCAGCAATACCGGATGGTGGCCGCGCACGGCACCCGGCACGGCAAAGGCGGCGGCATCCATGCGGGCCGGGTCCAAGGCCGGCTGCGCGGTCACGGCCTGGCTTACAAGATCGGCAAAGGAGGTGGCTTTGGCCGTGGGCAGGGTGTGTATGGCCTCCAGGGTCAGGGTTTTCCCATCGGCCAGGAACGCGCCGAACCGACTGGAAGTGCCGCCGATGTCCGCGGCCAGAATATGTCGCATGGTCTCTGGCATGACCCCTTCCGAGAGGGATGACTGAGGATTTTCCCTCACCACTGCGGCGCAACCCCAGGAGCGTTCAGTAGCAGGTCCCATAGCACGACACGCCCCGGCAGAACAAGCCCGCCCATCATAAAAACGCGCTCCGGGAAGGACCCCCCCGAAGCGCGCCCATGCATCTGCAAGGGATTTCGCGGCTATTGGCTCCTGGATTGGTTCAGCAACTCCTGACTGACGGATTCCATGGCCTGCACCTGGCGCCGCAGGGCCTCGATGGCCTGGCGGGCCTGATCCATGGTGGCGGCGGTGGTGGCGGCAATGCGGTCCACATCCTCCACGGCGCGGGTGATTTCCTCACTGGTGGCGGATTGCTGCTGGCTGGCCGCGGCAATGCCCTGCACCTGCCCCGAGGCTTCGTTGACAAAGGAGACGATCTCATCCAGCGCCTGGCCGGATCGCTCGGCCAGGGCCGTGGCCGCGGTGACCGCTTCGGCCGCGGCCATGGTGGCGTTGCGGGAGGCCAGGGCCCCCTGCTGGATGGAATGGATGGCCCCCACCACATCCTTGGTGGCGTGCATGGTTTTTTCCGCCAGCTTGCGCACTTCGTCGGCCACCACGGCAAACCCCCTGCCGGCATCGCCTGCCCGGGCAGCCTCAATGGCGGCATTCAGGGCCAGGAGGTTGGTTTGGTCGGCAATGTCCGTGATGACGGTGATGACCTGTCCCACCCCCTCGGCGTGCCGGGCCAGCTCTTCCATGCTGCCCCGCAACTCCTTGGCCTGGTGCTGCACGCCCCCGATGGCGTCCACCACTTCCTGCACAGCCTTTTTGCCGTGGAGCGCCTTGTCTGTGGCCTTGGCTGCCTGCTGGGAGGCGTTGGAGGCGCTCTGGGCCACCTCAAGCACCGTGGCGTTCATTTCTTCCATGGCGGCGGCGGTTTCGGTAATCCGGCGGGACTGCTCCTGAGAGCCCTTGCTGGCTTCATCCACCTGATTGGTCAGCTCGGCGGCGGCGGCGGCCACTTCTTTGGCCACCACGTCGCCCTCCCGGGCCAGGCGCTGCAGGGAGGCGTTGGTGGCTTCCATGGCCTGCTGGCGGCGACGGATCTCCGTGATGTCATGATAGAAGGTGAACACACCAATGGGATTGCCGTCCAGATCCTGGATGGGGTTGGCGTTCACGGTGAGGATGTGCTCCACCCCTTTGAAGTTGTTGAGGGTCAGCTCGCCGGAGACCCGCTGCATGGTGGCCAGGGCTTCGTCGGTGCGGGTATGGCGGGAGGCGTCCCTGTACAGCAATTCACCGCTGCTCATGCCGTGCACGTCTTTGGGGGTCTGGTCCCTGCCGACGATGCGCAGCATGAGCTCGTTGATAAAGGTGATGCGCCCCTCCCGGTCCGCCACCAGACAGGGCACGGTGCTGGAAATGCCGCCCAGCACGCCCTGCGCAAAGCCCAGACGGTTTTTCAGGTCGGCGATCATGCGCTTGACATTCTCGGTCAGGTCCACCAGTTCCGTGCCGCTGCCCACGGCCACCACGGCGTTAAGGTTGCCGTCGGCCACCTCCTGGGTGTAGCGGCCCAGGGCCTGCAGGGGACGGATGACCACCACCCGGCTCACCAGCACGATGACGGCCAGCAGCACCACAAAGGCTGCCGCACCCAGGCCCAGCAGCAGGTTGCGCTGGTCCGTGGCCGCCTCCGCCATCTCGCTGGCATAAGCCGAGGCCACAAGAATCCAGCCATTGGACACCCGGCCCCAGGAGAGGAACTTGTCCTCGCCCCGGAATTCGTATGCAAAGGAGCCCTGCCCCTGCTGCAGATGCGGCTTGATGAGGGGATAGGTGCTGGAAGGCTGGAGCATGAGCTTGGGATCGGGGTGCCCGATGAGCATGCCGGCGCCGTCCATGAGGAATGGATAGCCCCGCGCGCCGATCTTCACGGGCAGGATGTACTTCTTGACAAAGCGGGACAGGTCAATGGCCAGGGCCACGCCGCCCACCACGCGCCCGGCAGGGTTCTTGATGGGATGCGCCACCACTAGCACATGCGCGCCGGTGAAGCGGCTTTGCACCAGGGTATCGCCGTTGTAGCCTTCCCCGCGGGAAACAGCCTGATAATATTCGCGATCCGTCACGGAAAAAGCGTCCCGCCGGTGCTCCACCCTGCCCCCTGCGCCCGCACTGGTGGCCACGCTGGCGGCCAACACCTCGCCGGCGGCGTTCCACACGAACACGGCTTCGGCCATGGGCGCGCCTTGCAGCAGCACGGCCAGCTCATCTTCGGCGGCCTCGACCGTGACGGTATCGGCGGACTGGCCTTCCTGGGCAAGGCGCTGCACCGCGGCGTTGCCCGCGGTAATGCGCGTCAACCCGTCGCCATGATCCAGGAAATCTTCCAGCACATCCACCAATGAGACGCGCAACTGGTCCATGGACCCCAATTGGGACTGCAGCACCGCCGTCCAGGTGGAGCGGTAGGCCGCAAAAACCAGCACCGCCAAGACCGCCAGCAACACCGTGGCAACGCAAACCGCCAGGCGTGAGGAAATGGATCGACATATGCGCATACGTCCCCCAAGTATATGGCGTTGTGGTGTGAAGCCCCGGCGTCACCTTAACACCACATGCGACGAATGCAAAGCGCTATTTACATCAACTTGTCATACTCACACGACAAATGACGCCAGTTCGACATGGAACGAAGCCAAGAGAAACCGGGGGGAGAACAGGCAATCATGCAAGGGGGCGGGAGCGCGGGGGGGCGTCAGGAAGACTCGTCCAGGGGAATCACTTCTACCTGTTCCGGCAGCCAGTCATCATCGGCGCTGCTGTGTTCCTGCACAAACTGCTGGCGCACCGTGCGCTGGGCCTCGCGCAGGGAGGGCGCCTCCACTTCGCAATGGAACACCTTGCGCTCCGCCTGCCTGAGCCCGCCGGAGACTTCACGAGTTCTTCTGGATGCTGTGACAAAGGCCTTGTACCGTGGCATAATGATGCGTTCCCCCCCCTCAACACCGCACGTGGACTGGACATCCGCAATGCCCTGCACGAACCAGCGACACTGCGGATGCATTGCCACGGTACGACAGAATGCGGCAATGCGCAATTGCTCCGAACCTGCCCTTGGGGCAATGCCCTGCGCATTGGAGGATCTTCTCCTTGCTGCCGCAGGTCCACCGGCTGGACAAAAGGCCACGTTCTTGCATATGATTGGCGTTGCCAAGGGTACAGCACTGCGCGGCTTTTTCCGACACAGCACCGCAGCCCCGCGCTGCGCACACAGGAGTCCTGACGTTGTCCGAGGACAAAATCACCACGGCTGCACGCACGGCCACCCTTATTCTTGACGGCCAGTCCTACGAGTTTCCGGTCCTGGAAGGCAGCGAAGGCGAAAAAGCCATCGACATTTCTAACCTGCGTTCCAAAACCGGCTACATCACCCTGGATCATGGATACGGCAACACCGGCTCCTGCCAGAGCGACATTTCGTTTGTGGATGGCGAACGCGGCATTCTGCGCTACCGCGGATACGACATCGAAGAGCTGGTGGAAAAAAGCTCTTTCATCGAAACAGCCATGCTGCTCATTTTTGGCAGGCTGCCCACGGCCGTGGAGCTTGACAGCTTCCGCAACATGCTGCGCGAGCAGGAGTTGCTGCACGAAGACCTGCTGCATCACTTTGACGGCTTCCCCTCCAGCGGGGAGCCCATGGCCATTCTTTCCGCAGTCATCAACTCCCTGGGCAGCTATCATCCAGATTTGTACAACATCACCAGCCAGAACGAGTTCACCCGCGCCGTGGCCAAGGTGATTTCCAAGGTGCGCACCATCGCGGCCTTTGCCTACCGCAAGTCCCAGGGATTGCCCTTCATCTACCCCAACCCCAACAAGAACTACTGCGCCAACTTCCTGCACATGATGTTCTCCGTGCCCTACCGGCTGTACGAGCCGCCCCTGGGCGCGGTGCGGGCGCTTTCCCTCTTCCTGATTGTCCACGCGGACCACGAACAGAACTGCTCCTGCTCCACCGTACGTATGGTGGGATCCTCCGAGGCCAATCTGTTCGCCTCCGTGTCCGCCGGGGTCTGCGCCCTGTGGGGCAGGCTGCACGGCGGGGCCAACGCCGCCGTGGTCCACCAGCTGCAGCATCTGGTGGAAACCAAGATGGACATCAAGGAGTACCTGGAAAAGGTCAAAAAGCGCGAGATGCGCCTCATGGGTTTTGGCCACCGGGTGTACAAAAACTTCGACCCCCGCGCCCGCGTGCTCAAGGAAGCAGCCCACAACCTGCTCCAGAACATGGGGCAGGATGACCCGCTGATCCATGTGGCCCAGGAGCTGGAAGACGCCGCCCTGAACGACGACTTCTTCCGCGAACGCAAGCTCTATCCCAACGTGGACTTCTATTCCGGCATCATCCTGCGCACCCTGGGCATTCCCGTGCAGATGTTCCCCGTCATGTTCGCCATTGGCCGCATGCCAGGCTGGATTGCCCATTGGTACGAAGAATTCCAGGGACCGGCCAAGATCCACCGGCCCCGGCAGGTGTACACCGGCCCCACCCGCCGGCCGTACGTGCCCATTGAGGAACGCGCCGGGGAGTAGTGTCCTGCCGGGCGGGGCGTCCTTGAGGCCATGGCGCCTCCTGCCGCGTCTTCAAAAGACGTGTCCATACAATCGCAACACGCCGGGCCGCAGGCTCCGTGAGTCCCCGAAATACGGCGATGGAAGCCTCGCCGTATTTCGGGGACACCACACGAGGGCACGCCCGTGTTCATTGCTTCCAGCCGATTTTTTCCAGATTCACGGCCTGCAGCCGCGAGCACAGTTCCTTGGCCAGGGGGAGCATGCTGGGGGAGGCGTACAGCTCCGCCGCCTTGACCATGTCCGGATGACACAGCACCGCCTTGGCCAGACAACTGGCCGCGGTGGCAGGATCCTGCTCCACCTCCAGGGCGCGCAGGGCCTGGCTTTTGTACCGCAGGAAGGCGATGAGCCGCTTGTTGTATTTGCCTTCGGCCCGCACAGCGAGTTGCCGGTTGAAAAACGCAGCCAGCTCCCTGGAGGCCTGTTTGGCAGACGCCGCCAGCACCCCCACGGTGCGCTGCATGAACTCCGTGATGGTCTTGCTGGCCGCCACGTGCTCGCGCTCCATGAACTCCGGCAGCTGCGTGGCCACGTGCCACAGGAGCCGCATGGCGCGGGTATCCTGCCCGGCGAGGATGGCTTTTTCGAGGTCTTCCTGCAAGGAAACGGCCTTGCAGGTCACCTCCTGGGGCATGAACTTCCGGCCGCGCCTGTCGATTTCCAGAAGCAGGGCCACGGTCTGGCCCAGCACGTCGTGCACCTGGGCATTCTTGTAAAAGGCCCCCTCCTCCGGCAAGGAAGGGTCCAGGTACACGGCCTGAATGATGGCCCCGGCCCCGTCAAGCTCGCGTTTTTCCACGCAGTACGCCACGGCCAGGTTGTAGTACACCGGAGCCTTGCGAGGAGGGTCCAGCTTGAGGAGGCGGTGGTAGATATCCAGGGCCTTGGCCGCGCCCAGGGCCTTGCGCACCACGGCGCCCATGTAAATGATTTCGTCGCAGGCCTCCTGAAAATATTCCTTGTCCGCGGCGGCGCGGAAGAGCAGGCGGTCGGCTTCTTCAAACTGCTGGGAGTCCAGGGCGGCCAGACCCAGGAAGATGAGGTGCGGGGCGGGGAGCTGATCGACGTCCTGGGGCGCCACATCCTCAATGGCCTTTCGAGCCAGACTGCCCAGGGCGCGGACCACGGGATGGGTCTTGCCCAGCACGCTTTTGAGATCCAGTTTGACCAGTTCCGCGGCAATACGGGCCACGGCCTCCCGGCTGCGCTTGCCCTCTTCCTCATCTGCGGTCAACGGCTTGATTTGCCTAGCCTTTTCCAAGGCGATTTCAAAGTTGGCCACGGCCTCGTTCAGCAGTTCGAGCACCTCGGGGTTGGTGGGGGAATCGCCCTGATCCAGACGTTCCCGCACTTGCAGCACCCGGACCATGCCGATTTCCTTGTTCGGCTCGGGCATGGTCACGGCCAGTTCCTCGGCCTGGGCAAACCGCAGCAGGGCCCGGGGATACTTCTTCAGCCGCACGTACACCCGCCCGCTCTCCAGGTAGGCCAGGGGGTCCTGGGGGTAGAGGTCGATGGCCCGCTTGTAGCACAGCACAGCGCGTTCCCAGTCCCGGGCTTCGCGGGCGCGTTCGGCCTCCCGGCACATGGCGTCGGCCTTGGCCTTGCGTTCGCTCAATTCCAGCTCTTCCAGCCGCTCCTGGACCATTTCCTTGGCACCGGCCAGCTGGGGCAGGAACTCCTGCAGATATTCGCGCAGCTCGTGGAAGCGCTCCATCACCTGCTCCTGCATGCGGATCTTGCGCAACTGCGGCGACAGGGACCCCAGCGCCTCCTGTTTGTTGAGAATAAACGCACCGGCAATGCCATACTTGGCCAGCTGCAGGATGGTCAGCTCGCGCTTTTGGGGAAACTGGATGTCCTGGAACACGGGCACGCATTTGGACATCATGGCCTTTTCCTCTCGCCGGCCTTTGCCCAGCAGCACCTTGAGGCTGGCGAAGAAATCCGTAATGTCCTTGGCCACCCGCACCTTGCCCCCCTGGGAGACGGCGGCCTGGGGAGGATTGACCAGGATGAGCCCCTGCTTCTGCTGCAACAACAACTGCGCCAGGAGCTTCACGCTTTCCAGGTAGCCGCCCCCCGTGGCGTGCTCCTCCACCAGGGAGAATTTGAGGGCCGAGAAGATGACCCGCAGTTGCTCGCGCAACATACGGTCATGAATGAACAAGTGGATGGGCGTGTCGCGGTACGGGGCGAGGGGATCGCCCGCGCCAGCCTGGGCTGGGCCTGACGCGTGGCCCGGGGCCTTCATGCGGCGGGCTCCCGCAGGTACGACCGGGCCGGACGGCCATCCACCGTCAGGCCCTCCAGGTGCTGTTCTTCCATGGAGAACACCTGTTCTGGCCCGGGAAAGCGTCCCTGGCGCACTTCTGCGGCATAGGCGGTCAGGGCCTCGCGGCCTGTTGCGCCCAGCTCTGCATATCGCTTGACAAAACTGGGGCGGATGCCCTCGTGGATGCCCAGCACGTCATGAAAAACCAGCACCTGCCCGTCGCACTGCGGCCCGGCCCCGATGCCGATGGTGGGGGCCTCCAGCACCGCCGTGATCACCCGGGCCAGGGCGGCGGGCACGCACTCCAGCACCACGGCAAAACACCCGGCCCGGGAAAGGGCCACGGCATCGTCCAAAATGGCCTGGGCCGTGGCGGCATCCCGCCCCTGGACCCGAAACCCGCCCAGGCGCGCCAGACGCTGCGGCGTCAGCCCCACATGCCCCATGACGGGAATGCCGGCGGCCAGCAAGGCATCCACCTGGGGCAGCACCTCGCGCCCGCCTTCCAGTTTCACGGCGCGCACGCCGCCTTCCTTGACCAGCCGGCCCGCGCTCTCCAGGGCCTGGGTCGGGCCGGCCTCGTAGCTCAGGAAGGGCAGGTCTCCCACCACCAGGGCCCGTTGCGCCCCCCGGGAGACGGCCTTGCAATGATGAACCATCTCCTCCACGGTCACGCTCAGGGTGTCCGGGTGGCCCAGGACCACCATGGCCAGACTGTCACCCACCAGGAGGATGTCCGCCCCGGCGTCCTCGGCCATGCGGGCGGAGGGATAGTCATAGGCCGTCAACATGACGATTTTTTCGCCACCCTTTCGGGCGCTTACGGAACGGGCGGTCTGCCGTTGTTTCATGGCCTTGCGCCTCACGCTATGCAATAGGATCGGGTGGAGCGCCGCTCATTTCATGAGGGTGTTCCACTTGCCCACCATGGCACCGGGATCGGTAGCTGGCAAGGGGCGGCCGAAGAAAAAGCCGCGTTCGATCGATTCAACCCACCGCAGCCATTGACCCATGCCCCCTGGCCCGGTATGGCAGGGGCAGTCTCTTTCCCTTGTCCCGGACCGAGCCTCCGGACGCATCAGGAGCATGCCATGCCTTCCATGACCTTCCCCCGCCCCGTCTGCGGCCTTGTGGCCGCGTTGCTGCTTGCCTGCAGCCTGTTGCTGGCGGCCGCGCCCCAGGCCCAGGCCCAGGTCCTCACGGCCACCACCACCGTGGATCAGGTCTTCGAGGCCGACGGCGCCGTCCAGTTCACCTCCCCCATGGGCGTGTGGCAACTGGACTACGAAGCCGGCGTGGATGCCAACACCGCCGCCATGGCCACCCTCATGCGCCTGGCCGGCACAGGCAAGCCCATTTCCTTCACGTATTTCATGGAGGGATCCCTGCGGATTCTGACCAAATCCTCCGTGGCCTCCCTGGCCTGGATGCGCTGACCTCTGTGCCGCCGGCCGTCCCACCCCTGCGGGCGGCCGGCGGCTATTCCCGCTGCCGGGCCACGTCCAACAGCGACAGCAAATCTTCCATGGCATGGCGGTCCTTCTTGGAATCCTTTCCCACGGCCTGATAGAATTTCAGGACCTTGGAGAAGGCCATCTCCGCCTGAACGATGGAGAGCCCCCCCAGGGGCCGCCAGCCTTCATGCAGGTGTTGCTGCACCAGGTCTTCCAGTTCAATTTCCGTAGACGCCTTGAGAATTCTGTATTTCATGGACGCTCATCCTGTTGAAGGCGCGCACCGCGCCCGAGGTATTCCCGCCTCTTATCATGCCTGCCGCCCCATGCAAAGCCCGCCGTGCCGCGCCCGGCGCCGTGGGACAGGCCATTGCCTCCCCCGGCAATGTGCCCTACAGTAGCGAGAGCATTCCATCGCCCCCTACAAAGGAGCGTTCCATGCCCCGCCTGCTTCGTGTGGTTCCTGCCCTGTCCTTATGCCGGCTTCCTCGGCTGTTCTTCCTGCTGCTGCTCTTGACGGCGCTGCAATGGCGCACGGCCGAGACGGCCCGGGCCATCGACGCCCAAGAGCTGTTCCAGCGCACCGGTCCCTCGGTGGTGGTGGTGGTGGGCAAGAACGCCGCCGGACGCGATGTCTCCCTGGGTTCTGGCTTTTATGTGGAAGATACCCTGGTGGTGACCAACCATCACGTGGTGGAAAAGGCCAGCCGGGTGGAGATTCGGCAGGGGCAGGACGCCCCCGTGCCGGTGCGGCGCATCCGCGCCCTGGACAAGCAGAACGACTTGGCCTTGCTGGAGGTGGGCAAACCTGGTGCGCCCCTGCCCCTCAAGACCTCCCACCCCCATGTGGGCGAGGAGATTCTGGCCATTGGCAACCCTAAGGGCCTGGAGCGAACCATCTCCCCGGGCATTGTCAGTGGATTGCGTAAGGACCCGCAGCAGCGCATCCGGTATCAGATCACCGCGCCCATCTCCCCCGGTTCTTCGGGCGGTCCCATCCTGGATGCCGGTGGCAACGTCATTGGCCTGGCCACGTTTTTTGTGCTGGACGGACAGAACCTGAATTTCGCCGTGCCGTCCCTGTATGTGGAACAGCTCCTGGGTGGCCGCGGCGGAGGGGGTGCCCCTGCCGGGTCCCGGGCGGGCAAGCGCATTGAGGTCATGGAGGACCCCTCGGGCGTCATCACCATCAAATAAACGCTGGCGCGGCTGCTCGAATCACGCTGGCGCCACACTGGCAATCCCGCCGCCCGTGGCGCGGCAATCAATCCCTGGGCGTGTTGGCGAAGGCCTTTTGATACACGTGCACGGAAAACCGCCAGAAGGCGATGAACACGGCATTCAGCACCACATAGTTCCAGAATCCCATATGCATGCGCCAAGCCAGGTACATCAGCAGGGGCTGCAAGACAAGCACCACCAGCAGCAGGGTGCGCAGGGTGCTGGGCGTTTTGCAGAACTGAAGCACTCCGGCGGCCAGGCGGCGCGCCAGGACCAGCACAGGATGCGGCGGGGTGGATTGCGGTGACTCCATGATCATTCCTTGTGCAAGCGGAGCGAACCCAGGCCGGGCAGCTCCATGGCGATGGTTCCCTGCTCCCAGCGGCCGGCCACCACGCCGCCGCTCTTGGCGTGCAGCCAGATGGCGTTGTCCCGCAGTTCCCAGCGGAAGGGCACGGTTTCTCCGCCGGCCTGCCACTCCCCGCCGCCGTCTTCGCGCAGGGTCAAAAACACCAGGGTGTCCCCCGCCGCAGCGGTGATGGAGCCGGCATACCGGCCGGCCACCTGGGTACGGTCCTGACCGCAGGCGGCGCACCACAGGCCCAGGGCCAACAGAAGGAACAGGCAGGCAGCTCGGTTCATGCGTCGGTCAACTCCCGCATGGGGGGGAAGAACAGGGTATCCAGATGCAACCAACGGTCACACTTCCAGACATAGGCGGCCATGGCCAGCCAGCCCAGATCGCGCAGCAGGGTGGCCACGCTCATGGGCTCCTCCAGGCTCTTGAAGCAGCCGCACCCGATGGGCACGCCACGGACAAGGGTGATGGCAATGGCCAGGGTGAACAACGCCAGCAGGCCGCCGATGACCACGGTGGCCGCCTTGGGCCGCAGGCCCACCAGCAGCAAGAGCCCGGCCACCAGCTCCACCCAGGGCATGATCACGGCCACGGGGTTGACCAGCACCGCCGGCACCAGCTGGTACGAGGCGATACTTTCCGCAAACTCCGCGGCGTAGATGATTTTATACATGCTCGCGTACAGAAACAATCCGGCCAGATAGGCGCGCATGAGCAGCGCCGGCAGGGGGTGGCAGACTCGGGCCGCCCATGTGGCCACCAGGGACGTCATTGCGGCAACAGCGATTTTATGGTCCCAAAGAATCCGTCCACATCCTGGATGATGCCCATGTGGGCGTAGCGCACCACGCCCTGGCGGTCCACCAGCATGGTGAAGGGCGTTTTGGGCTCGCCCAGGGCCTTGTGCAAGGCATAGTTCTCATCGCGCAGCACGGGATAGGCATAGCCGGAATGCTGGCGGAGGAAATCGATTTCCGGCTCGGTGGCGCCGGAGGCAATGGCCAGCATCTTCACGGCGCCGTCCAGTTTGGCCCGGACCAGCCGGGCATGCAGAGCATTGAACGTGGGCACCTGCTGATGGCAAAATGGACAGTAGACGCCAATGATTTCAAGGAGAAACAACTCCCCGGCCAAGTCGCCAAGATTCACCACCTGCTGCTGGGCCAGGCCAAGGTAGGCCCTGTCTTCCGGGCGGTCCGGGGCCACAAGCTGCAGGGGTGGGAGGGCCTCCCCCTGCTGGGGTGCGGCGTGGGCCTGGACGAAAACACAGGCAAGGGCCAGGCACAAACACAGCCCGGCGCGCAGCAGCATGGGCACAGCGATGGGAGCGGGCATGGCGCCTCCTTGCACGAGTTTCCTCCTCGCATACCAGAGCCAGGGAGCCGGGGCAATGCCGCATGGACGCGTCCGGCGCGCTGGGCTTGCCAGGAATTCGCCTTCATGGCAGGGTGGAAAAGAAAATTTTCCACACGATTTTGACCGGGAAGGTCGGCGACATTGAATCTTAACACCTATGAAGCACTGATCAAATCTGAATCATCCGCCCGCAAGTGGCTGTTGGGTTTCTGCTGGAAAAACCACCAACGGTTTTGCCCGCGGTGTAAATTTCGTACCCTGTACAAATTGGCGGAAGGCCGGCGCCGGTGCGGACGCTGCAAATATACATTCCATGACTTTTCAGGGAGATACATTAATCGTGGCGGACTTGATCCCGTGGACTGGCTGCGGCTGCTCAAACTCATGGAGCTGGAAGTCTCACCGCCGGTGATGGCCGAGCAATTGGGCATGGCCGAGGCCACCGTGGCCAAGGCCCTGGTGACGGTACGGGCTTCCATCATCGCCGGCAGCCTGGACGCCCCGGCCTGCATTGAGGCTGGCTGGGCCACGCCCTGGGAAGACGCGCCCAACCCGCCGGTATTCGGCATTGTAGAGCACGGTGGCATGGCCTTTGTGGATCTGTTGCCCGAGCTGGCCGTGGAGTCCCTCATGCATTTCAAGTCCAGCTTCCGCCTGCGCACGCGGACCATCGGCGGCATGGTCTATACCGACCGCTACCGCCACTACACGGCCCTGGCCGCCTGTGCCCCGGAGCTGACCAAAGGGTACTTCAGCCATACGGACCGCGGCCTGGCCCTGGACAAATCCTCGGCCTTCTGGCGGTTTGCCCGCCCCCGGCTGGTGGCCCGGCAGGGCATCTCCGAAAAAGGATTCCCCTTGCTCATGAAGGAGCTGGAGTTCCGCTTTAACCATCGGCAGGACGACATTTTTTCCTTGCTTGCCCAGCGGCTGTGCATGTTTGTGCCGAACCGTGACGCAGCCGGAGCGTAAGCGATTGCCGGGCGTTGTGTTTTTCTTAATATATCCCTCATGCTCACGCATGGGACTACCTCCTCACCGCTGCCGGCATTTGCCGGGCTGGGCCTGGACTTGGCTGTTACGGAACACTTTGCGTCCACGCTCACGCCGTGGCTCGGCAGGCTGACCATTCTGCCGCCGCGCCCATCCCACATCCCATGCACCGCGGGCTTTTGCCCGCCCCGGGCTCGCCTGTTTGTCACAGGACGCCTGGCGCGTGCGCCGTAGGCATCCTGTTTACTGGTACTGGGAGGAAACATGCTGATCAAACGTCGTGCCTTTCTGAAGCTGACGGCTGCGGGCGCCACGCTCTCGGCCTTCGGCGGGCTGGGGGTGGATCTCGCCCCGGCCAAGGCTCAGGCGGCGACCATGGCCTTGAAGACCGTGGACGCCAAGCAGACGACCTCTGTCTGCTGTTACTGCTCCGTCGGCTGCGGCCTCATTGTGCACACCGACAAAAAGACCAACCGCGCCATCAACGTGGAAGGCGATCCGGACCATCCCATCAACGAGGGGTCCCTGTGCGCCAAAGGCGCCTCCACCTGGCAGCTGGCGGAAAACGAACGCCGCCCCGCCAATCCGCTGTACCGTGCCCCTGGCTCCGACCA
>JAIWOE010000054.1 GCA_020217165.1 Desulfovibrio sp.
TCCAGCAGGGAGCGGCGGCGCAGGGCCTGGGCCAGGGAGCGTCCCAGGCCGCCCAGCCCGGCGCGGAAGGCCAGGGCCAGGGCCGGATGCCGGTCCCGCAGCCCCAGCCAGGCAGCGCGGGGGGCGGTGTCATCCCACAGGCCAAAGGCGTGACCCATGAACTCTCGCCACACCCCGGACAGGACCTCCCGGGCCGCGGGGAGGTGGTCCGGATCCAGCGGCAGCAGGGCATAAAGCCCGCGGGCGTCGCGACCGGTGGCAAAGAGCCGCAGACCGTCCAGGCGCCGCAGGGGCAGCTGCAGGGGGTCGGCCGTGGTCAGCACGCGGCGGGCCAGGGCCGCGATGGCCGTGGGGGAAAAGGCGTCGTGACAGCACGGCGGGGATGCCCCGCGGGTGCAGCGCCAGCAGCCCGTGCAGCTCATGGCCGCCTGGACAACCAGATGCCCCGGCGAGTGGGGCCCGGTCTCCCAGGGGCTCACGGGGCCCATGGAAAGGGTGATGGTCTTGAGGCCGGTCCAGGCGGCCAGGTGCATGGGGCCGGTATCCGGGGTGATCATCACCCCCAGGGTCTGCCCCATGCGGGCAAAGGCGCTCAGGTCAAAGCGGCCGCAGAAATTGGCCACGGGCGCGCCCAAAGTCTCCTGCACCTCGCGGCCCAGGGGGATATCGCCAGGACCGCCCAGGAGCACGGGGCGTACGTGACGGGCCAGGAGCTCCCGGGCCAGGGCGGCCCAGAAGGCCGGGGCGGGCCGCTTGGCCGCTTCGCTGGCGCCCAGGAACAGGCCCACGGCGGGGGGGGCGTGCGAGGGGAGGGGCGGGGGCAGGGTGCGCGGGGGGGGCAGGGTGGTGGACTGGATGTCTGCCAGGGGCACGCAATCCAGGGCGTTCAACTCGGCCCAGTGGAAGCGGTTGTGCCGGTTATTGTGCACCAGGGAGGCGCGGTAGAGCTGCCAGTCGCCATGAATATAGGTGGCGCCGGCAGGAGTGCGCACGGGGCCCAGGCGGACGGGGGCCGAGAGCATGCCCGCCAGCCAGGCGGCCTCCGGCCGGTGGCTGAGGTTGAGGATCATCTTGAAGCGATGGGCCTTGAGCCCTTCGGCCTCGGTCCAGTCCACATAGGCGGCCCGGGGGCTCAGGGGCATGAGGGGCTCGAAGAACCGCCGCTCGGCCACCACCCACAGGGGATGCTCGGGATACCGCCGGCTGAGCCAGAGCAGCAGGGGGAAGGTGAGCAGCAGGTCCCCCATGCGCTGCATCTGCAGGATGAGGATGGGTTCCGGATGCGGCATGGCTAGCCAAAGGTGGCGCGCATCTGCTCGCACAGGGCCAGGATGCGGTGGTCGTAGGTGTGCTCGGCCAGCACACGCTCCCGGGCGGCGGCCACCATGCGCTGGCGCTGGGCCGGGTGGGCCAGGTAATGACGCGCCAGGCTGGTCACTTCCTCGGGATGCTCGTAGATGGCCACTTCCTTGCCGGGCTCAAAGAGATCTGCCAACTGTTCGCGCATGTCCGTGAGCACAAAGGCCCCGCAGGCCGGGCAGTCGAACACCCGCTGGTTCACCGCACCCTTCATCTGCTTGCTGGTGGTGTTGAGGTTCACGGCCTGGGCGGGATAGAAGGCCGGCAGGTGGTCGTAATAGCGCAACTCCGGATGCCAGGTCCAGGGCTCGGGCCGGTGACGGAAGAGGATGTTCCAGCCCCTGTCCCCGCAAATGAGGGGGGCGAGGGGCAACAGCCCGGCCACGCAGGCGGTGCGGTACTGCCGGGTGGCCTCCCAGGTGAGCATGGCTTCCAGGGCCAGGCGACGCTCCGTGGTGGGCAGGGCCAGCCAGTCCGCATGCCGCGCCGGGTGGCGTGTTTGCAGAAATTCCAGCACACCGCGGCAGTCACTTTCCCCAAACTCCCTGGCAAGTTCCCTGTAGGCAAGGAGAAACTCCCGGGGCGGCCGGGCTTTCTTCAATCGGTGCGCCACCTTGAAGACCATGGAGTTGCCCACAAAGCTGGCCTCGGCCCGGGGCATGCCCGGCCAAGCCGGCACGCCGGGGCGGAAGCGATGGGCGTCCGTGCCCAGGGGCAGGTAAAAGACGTGCTCAAACCCCAGGGCCTTGAGGGAGGGGAGGTTATCCCGATCCCAGGTAAAGATGGCCGTGAGGGGGTGCACCACCTGGTGGTAGAGGTGCAGGATGAGGTGTGGATTGTCCACGAACCAGGAGGCCAGGGGCAGACCCATCTGCTCCAGCAGGGCGATGAGCACCCCTTCGCGGTCCACGCCCAGGTGGTTGATGGTGAAGAGAAAATCCGGTTGGAATTCCAGCACCGCCGTGAGCAGCTCTTCCATGAACCGGCCGGCGCCGATCTCCTGGTCCTCGATGTGCAGGCAGCGCAGGGGCACGCCCAGTCGGGCGCAGGCGGCCTGCACCTCGCCCATGAGAAAATACTGGCTGGTGACGCCCAGGATGCGCGGCGGCCAGGTGCGGAACCGGGGCTGGCGGGCCTTTTCCCAGAAATTGTGCGCCTGACTGGCCGAAAGTCGGTCCTGCAGGGCCTGGTAATGGCCGCGATCCTCCCGCAGGTAGAAGGGCAGGGCAATGGGAAAAAACGACCGGCCGCCATGCTGCATCTGCCAGCGGGTCAGGCTGGCCAGGGCGGCGTCGGGGGTGGGATCCGTGATCCAGGCCACCTGCGGATGCCGCGCCATCAGGCCGGTGGCGGCCAGCAGGGCGGTTTCCTTGTCCACCACGGCCACGGGGCCGGGATGGCGCTCCAGAAGGGCCTCCAGGGCGGCGCCCAGGCCGCTGCCCAGGAGCACGGGCAGGCTTTGGGCCGGCGGCGGCTGGTCCAGCACCAGGGCGGCTTCGCGCTGGCGGCCCTGGCGGCCGGCCATGCGCCGGGTGCGTCCCTGGTGGCTCAGGAGCACATCCTGCAGCTGGCCGTCCTGCAGCACAAGGTCTATGTGTGGTCCGCTCACCAGCTTCGATCTCCAGGACGGTGGAAGTAGAATTCCGTGCGCCGGTTGGTGTGCCGATTCTCTTCGGAATTGTTGGGCAACAGGGGCTGGGAATCGGCATAGCCCACGGCCTTGAGGCGGTTGGAGCGGATGCCGCCCTTTTCGACGATGAAACGCAGGGCTGCGGCGGCCCTGGCCGAGGAGAGTTCCCAGTTGCTGGGGTAGAGGTTGCCACTGGTGGGATGATCGTCGGTATGCCCCCGCACCACCAGTTCGTAGTTGTGTTCCTTGAGGATGGCGACGACCTTGGAAAGGGCCTGCTCGGCGCCAGGTTTGAGCATGGCACTGCCGGGCTCGAAGAGGGCGTCGTTGTCCACACGCAGGATGACGCCCACATCGTCAGTGGTGACCTTGGTGACCTTCTTGAGCTCGGTCTCGTCCAGCATGGTGTTGAGCTGCACCACCATGGCCAGCATGGCCCGGTCGTCCTGATCCATCTGCACTTCCTTACGCTCAAACTTGGTGGGCGAGAAGGCGGAGAAGTTGGCGTCGGGACGCTTGGTCTGCACGCCAAAGGCTTCCTTGATGGAGCCCAGCACGTCCTTGAACTTCTGCACGTCCATTTGCGCAAAGGACAGCAAGAGGACAAAAAAGCAGAGCATGTTGGTGGCCAGGTCCGCAAAGGTGGAGAGCCAGGGCGGTAGTCCTTCCTCGCATTCCTGGTGCGGACACTTCTTGGGCGGTGGCGCGTTGTTCTTGGCCATGGCGCGCGCCTACTTTTCCCGGGCCTTGGGCGGCAGGAAGGAGGCCAGCTTTTCCTTGATGACGCTGGGATGCTCGCCGTTGAGGATGGCCAGCACGCCTTCCATGGTCATTTCCATGTACTGGCTTTCCTCGCTGCTGCGCTCCGCGAGCTTGTTGGCCAGGGGGGAGAAGAGCACGTTGGCCAGCAAGGCGCCGTAGAACGTGGTGAGCAAGGCCACGGCCATGGCCGGGCCGATGGAGGAGGGATCGTTCAGGTTCTGCAGCATCTGCACCAGGCCGATGAGGGTGCCGATGAGGCCGAAGGCCGGGGAGTAGGTGCCCATGGCTTTGAACACGTTCTGGGCGCCCTTGTGGCGCTTGACCATGTTGGCAATTTCCGTCTCCATTACCGAACGGACGATGGTTTCCTCGGTGCCGTCGGCCACCAGCAGGATGCCTCGCTGCAAAAACTGGTCGGAAACATTTACCTTTTCCAGAGCGACCAGGCTTTCGCGGCGGGCGGTTTCCGCCAGCTGGATGATCTGACGCACGTTGGCCTGCGGATCCGGCGGCTTGAACAAAAACGCCTTCATCACCGCCTTGAGGGAGCCAAACACTGACCCCATGGGAAACATGACAAAGGTCACGCTGAAGGTGCCCCCGGCCACGATGATCATGGAGGGGACGTCGATGAACCCGGCAATGCCCGTGCCCATGGCGATGGAACCGAAGACGAGGGAAAAGCAGAGGATGAGGCCGAGTAAGGTGCCGATATCCATCGATTCAGTGTCCTGCGTTCAGGTGTCTATTCTGCCGCCGAGGGGTGTACGCCACGGATGCTACAACGCCGTGACGGCCACCACGCCGTTGACCAGCCGGAACCGTACCCGTTCCATTTCAGTATCCACCGTCAATTGCGCCGTGCCGATACTGATTTCCACCAGCGGGCGCACCACGCCTTCCACCACCAGCTCGCAGCGGTCCAGGACTCCTGGGGCCTCCAGGCGTTCCTGCACGGCGGAGAGTTGCTGTTCCAGATGCGCCTTGCGGGCCAGCGCCTGCTCCTGCCGCGGCAGAAATTCCCGCGAGGAGGCAGGGCCCTCCCGCCGTCGTTCGGCCAGGGAGTCCAATTCAAGTTGGATGGTATCCAGTGCCTGGCGAATGGCGTCCTGTTTCAACAGCATGAAGGGGTTGCGTCCCAGCACCACCTGGGTGATGGTGCCAGCCCCCCCACCGAGCTGATTTCCCACGAGCAGTCTGCCCATGCAATAGGTAGAACCACCCTGCAGACGGCCGCCCACCAGGATGTCCCCCCCGCAGTAACATTGGCAATGCAGGACGGACTGCTTGATGTGCAGCAGCCGGCCGGCCACCAGCTGGGCGTTTTCCGCAAACCCAGCCTCCAGGCTGTGGGCGGCCCGGAGCACAGCCTTTTTTTCCCCTTTGATACCGCCAAGGCACACGATGCGTTCCTTGGCCACCAGGGTGGAGCCCCCCACGGTTTCATCAATCTGGATGTTGCGGCCTTTGAGGGTAAATCCGGACTTCACCTCACCGTGGACGCGAATATCTCCCACAAAGGTGACGTTGCCGGTGTGGAAGCTCACGTCCCGGCGGATGTTCAGCTGGTCGTGCACGCGGATTTGCCCGTCCATGTAAAACACATAGCCGCTGATGGCCGCCAGGAGCTTCATGGGGTTGGCAGGGTCGGGCATGGTGCCGGGGCCGGCGGGCATGTCCGGGGTCTCGAAGACAAAGCGGGTCTGTCCGGCGGCCTGCTCCGGGGTGATGCGGGCGAACTCCGCCAGCACCTGCCCGGCCAGGACGTTCTGCACGTAACCCATGTTGTAATGGTCCACCCCGCCGCCAGTGCCGGACAGGCGCGGCTTGAGCTGGGTGTGGTCAAAGTCTGGGTCGAAATGATGCATGAGCAGGTATGGCATGGGGGGCCTTTGCCGTGGTCACGGCCTGGCGCGGGCAAGCAGCGCGTCGAGGTCCTGGGAGGTGTCCACAATGGAGAAGACGTCGGCCAGGTGCACCAGTCCCAGAGCCTTCATCACCGTGGCGCCGGGGCGGTACAGGTACAGGTCCTTGCCCAGGGCGCTGGTCCAATGTCGGACGGCCACCATGAGGCCGATGCCAGCGGAGTCCACAAAGACGGCTTCCTGCAGGTCAAAAATCACCTGGGCCAGCCAGGCGGCGTGGATGGCATCTTCCACCTCACGTCGCAGGAGGGGCAGGGTTTCCGCGGGCAGGTGGTCGGGCAGGGCCACCACCAGGGAGGCATTGATGCGGCGCAGGTGCTGGTGCGGCATGGGGACGTCCTGTTCGGCGTTCAGCGGGAGGCAGCCGGCGTCGGCGCTTGGTCCACCTGGCCGGCATCGTCCACCATGGAAAAGAACCGCGTCAGCTGCACCAGCTCCAGGGTCCGGCGGACCTGGATGCTGGGCTTGAGCAGATGCAGCTGAATGCCCAGGGCCTGGAGGCGGCTGTTGAGGGCCACTAGGCTGCCAATGCCAGAGGAGTCCATGAAGCGGACGTGCTCCAGGTCGATGACGGCCATGGCGCAGCGCTTGGCTTCCAGGAAGGGCTCCACGGCTTCACGGAAGCGACTGGTGGTCTCCAAGGTGAATTCTCCCTGGATGCGGCAGCGCAGGATGTCTGCCTCCAGGGCGATGGTGAAGGGGGGCGTGGCGTCCGTGGTGTGGGTCATGACGTCTCCGGAGTGGGGTCGTGGTCTGGGGCGCCGGGAGGGGAGGGGGCGGCGGAGTCTGTCTCTGGTCCGGGGCGCCGCCATTGCTCCGGCGCAACCTGCATGCGCATGAACACGCTGTTGCGGTGGTTTCCCTTGCGGCATTCAAAGTGGCTGGCCAGGCGGGACATGATGAACAGCCCCCGGCCGCCCTCGGCATCGGGGCGGGCGTTTTCCACCACCACCGGCCAGGTGGGGAAGCCCACGCCCCAGTCCGCCACCTCCACCTCCACATGGCTGCCGGGGACCAGGGAGAGCACGATCTCCAGGTTGCCGGGGGCCTCGTGGGGGTAGGCATGGCGCACCACGTTGGCGCAGGCCTCGGTGAGGGCAAGGTCGATGTTATACAGCAGGTCCGTATCCATCACGGCTTCTGCCAGCAGGGCCAGGGCAGACTTGCCCAAGCGCCGGCTGGGGCCGGGCTGGGCCAGGCAGCGCAGCAAAAAGGTGTTGGGCGGCAGGGTGTCCTGCGCGGGGATGTCGCCGCGGCGGCAGTGGGGCATGGTGGTGGGGGTGTTCATTCCATGGCCTCCACCCAAAGGGCGGTGCAGTCGTCACGAAAGGCAGGAGCCGGGAGGGTGGCGCAATCGGCGGAGCTGTCGGGCCTGAGGTTCAGGGCCACCGCTGGCGTTTCAGGGTCCAGGGATTCGTCCACCGGAGCCGCATTGGCCAGGCAACTCAGGGCCAGGTCCAGCCGTTCCAGAAAGCGGACGGGGGAGGCGTCCGCAAGCCGGGCCGCTTCCAGGGTGCAAGCCAGATCCAGGAACTTTTCCAGCCCCAGCATGGGCTCCTCGGAGGCCTCCTGTGCGCACACGGCGCCAGGCAAGGGCCATTCAAAGAAGCCGTCGGTATAGCAAAACAACCGGCACCCGCGGGTCCAGGGCAGGGTCTGGGTGAGCCAGGGGGCGCGGAAAAAGCCCATGAGCGGGGCCGTGGGGGCCAGGCGGCAGGGGGGCTGGTCCACGGGAAAAAGCAGGGGCGGGCAGTGGCCGGCATTGCACCAGGTGATGGTGTTGTGGCGGCGGTCGATGTCCGCCACAAAACAGGTCAGGTGGTCCGGCGCAGCGGCGAGGATTTCCAGGAACTGGTCGTTGAGCAGCTCCATGGTGGCGGCCAGCTCCATACGCAGGGTTTTGGACACGTGGAAGATGGTGCGCACGATGGCCATGAGACAGGCTGCCCGGGCGCCATGGCCGGAGACGTCCGCCACCACCAGGCGCAGCACGTCCTCGCCCACGGGAAAATAATCGAAGTAATCGCCGCTGGCATGGCCCGAGGGGCGGTACAGGCTGTCCACGGCCAGGCCCTTGAGGAAGGGGCTGGCCTGGGGCAGCATGATGCGCTGCAGCCGGCCCACGGTGTGCAGCTCGCCGGCCAGGGCATTCAGGGAGGCCTTGAGGCTGCGGGTGAGGCGCATCTGCCGGGCGGCCACCTGGGTACGGGCCAGCAGTTCCACGCGCTCGCAGGGTTTGGCCAGGAAATCGTTGGCCCCCAGGGACAGGATGCGCGGCCGCACGGTGCGGTCGTCCTCGGCGGTGAGGATGAGGATGAAGGTCTCCTGATCGTGCACCTCGTTGCGCACGTAGTCCACCACGCCAAACCCGTCCAGCTCGGGCATGTTGACATCCAGGATCATGATGTCCGGTTTTTCCAGATGATATTGGGCAATGGCGTCGCGGCCGTTGCGCGCCTCCCGGACGCGATAGCGCCCGCCGAGCATGGCCGCAAGGCTCAGGCGGATGACCTTGGAATCATCCACAAGGAGCACGCCGATGTCGGACTCGCTGGCCTGGGGGGGCGTGGCCTCTGGCATTCCGGGTGGCTGGGCGCTGGATGGTGTCTGCATGCCGTGCCTGTGCAACAATCTGTTTCCAAATGCGTTTTCGGGGAACACTGGTCTGGAGGAAGCGTCTTTCTCCGAACCCCCTTGCCTGCTGTTGCCATACTACACCATGGCTCCATATCGGCCAGAACCATGGAGGGTTAAGGGTTGCCGAAGTCGTCGGAATCCAACTGCATGGTCACGGGCCCCCAGTTCACCAGGGTCACGTCCATGTCCCCGCCGAACACGCCGCCGGCCACGCGGCCGGGGGCCAGGCCCTCCAGGTCCTCCAGCAGCCGCTGGTAGAGGATTCGGGCCACCTCGGGCGGGGCGGCGGCGGAAAAGGAGGGCCGGCGACCGCGCTGCAGGTCCGCATACAGGGTGAACTGGGAAACCACCAGCAGCTGCCCGCCGTGTTCTAGCAGGTCCTGATTCATTTTTCCCCCCGCATCGGGAAAGATACGGAGACCGACGAGTTTTTTCAATACAGTCTGCCAGGATTTCATGGCCGGCAGGTCCGGGCCGTCCTGGGCGCCAAAGCCGGCCAGCACCAGCAATCCCGGCCCGATGCCGGAGATGTCCTGCCCCTGGCACCGGACGCCGGCCTGGCGAACGCGCTGGAGGAGCAGGCGCATCAGAATGCGCCCGTGGGACTGTAGCTGGCGCACTGTCCGGGTTTTTCGCACACCGTGACCGAGACCAGCCGGACGGGGTGCGCCGCCAGCAGGGGGGCCAGGGTATGGTAGAGGTGCCGGGCCAGATTTTCCGAGGAGGGATTCTGGCGGTCAAAGGGCGGCACATCGTTCAAGTGCCGGTGGTCCAGGGCGGCGAGGGCCTGATCCGTCAGTTTTTTCAGGTCGCCGAAATCCATGAGAATTTCCACCCTCGAATCCAGGGCGTGGCCTTCCACCACCACATGGGCGGAAAAATTGTGGCCGTGCAGCTGCTCGCACTTGCCCTGGTAGTGCCTGAGGCAATGGGAGGCGGCGAACTCTCGGGTGACGCTGAGGCGCCAGGTATCCGTCATGTCAGGATAATCCTTTGCAGAAGCGGTCCATGGCCTGTTCAAAGGCCGGGGTGGGGTCCACGGTGAGGCGGTCGTCCAGTTCAAAATCGCAGATGCAGTTGTCCAGGAGCAGACGCAGGCGCACGGGGGTGTCGCCTTCGTGTTCCTGGAGCAGGGCCTTGAAGGCGGCCAGACCGCCATTGTCCAGCCGAGCCGCGGGCAATTGCAGGCGCACGGGCTCGGTGCAGGCAGCCACGGCCAGTTCCAGGAGCTGGGCCTCCTCCACCAGGAGTTTGACGGTGGTGGGGGGGGCATCGTCATCGCCCTGGGCATCGCCGTTGGCCTGGGCGGCGCCGTCCTTGTCGTCAATGAGGGCGGTGAGGAGCAGGGGCTTTTCCTCCAGCAGCAGGGCCTTCACGGCCTCATAGGTGCGGGGGAAGAAGGTGGCTTCGGCGGAGCCGCCCAGGTCCTCGATCTGGCAGAAGGCCATCTTGTCGCCCTTTTTGGTCAGGTGCTCCTTGAGGGAGGTGATCATGGCCGCCACGCGCACCTGGCGACGGTCCGGCAGGCCGCGGCATTCTTCCAGGGGAGTGAGCTGCAGGCGCTGCATTTGGCGGCGGAAGGGCATGAGGGGATGGTTGGACAGGAAAAAGCCCAGGGCTTCCTTTTCGTAGCGGGACAGGATTTCCGCCGGCCACTCGGGCAGGCAGGCTTCCGGGCAGTCAAAGCCCACGCCGGGCATGGGCGGGGGGGCCGCCTCGGCTGGCGCCAGGGAGAACAGGGAGACGATGGTATCGTCCTTCTCCTTGGCTTTTTTCTGAGCCCGGGAGATGGCTTGCTCCAGGGACTCGAACAGGGCGCGCTCGGTGGCTCCCAGGCTGCACAGGGCGCCGCATTTGATCAGGCTTTCCAGCACGCGCTTGTTGGCCTTGCGCAGGTCGATGCGGGTGAGGAAGTCCAGCAGGCTGACGAAGGGCCCCTCGGCCTCGCGGGCAGCCACGATGGAGTTGATGGCCTCGTCCCCCACGTTTTTGACTCCGCCCAGGCCGAAGAAAATGACATGGTCCTGCACCGAGAATTCCCGGCGCGAGGCGTTCACGTCCGGCGGGCGCACTTCCAGGGATCGGCCCTGGGCGTCCTTCATGTCCTTGCAGGCGGCGATGTACTGCAGGAGTTTGTCTTGGTTGCCCAGTTCCGAGGTCATCAGGGCGGCCATGAACTCGGCAGGGTAGTGGGTCTTGAGCCAGGCGGTCCAGTAGGACACCAGGGCGTAGGCTGCGGAGTGGGACTTGTTGAAGCCGTACTCCGCAAATTTTTCCATCAAATCAAAAATTTCATTGGCTTTTTTCTCGGGGACTCCGTTCTTGGCCGCGCCTTCCACAAAGATGGCCCGCTGCGTGGCCATCTCCTCGGCATTTTTTTTGCCCATGGCCCGGCGCAGGAGGTCCGCGCCGCCCAGGGTGTAGCCGGCCACAATCTGGGCAATCTGCATCACCTGTTCTTGATAGACGATGACGCCGTAGGTGGGCTTGAGGCACTCCTTCAGGCTGGGCCAGGGATACTCCACCCGTTTGCGGCCGTGCTTGCGGTCGATAAATTCATCCACCATGCCGGAGTTCAGGGGGCCGGGCCGGTACAGGGCCAGCATGGCGATGAGGTCGTCAAAGCAGGTGGGCTTGAGCATACGCAGGTACTTGCGCATGCCTGAGGATTCCACCTGAAACACGCCGTCGGTGTCTCCGCGCTGGAAGAGTTTCCAGGTTTCCTCCCGGGGATCATCCAGGGGCAGGGTGTCGAGGTCGGGCACGGGTTTGCCCTGGCGGCCAATGCTGTCCAGGGTGTCCTGGATGACGGTCATGGTGCGCAGGCCCAGGAAATCGAACTTGATGAGGCCGATTTTCTCGACCATTTTCATGTCGAACTGGGTGACGATTTCCTCGCGCTTGCCACGGTACAGGGGCAGACGGTCCGAGAGGGGCCGGTCGCCGATGACCACCCCCGCCGCATGGGTGGAGGCGTGGCGGCACAGGCCCTCCAGCCGTTGGGAGACATTGAGCAGCCGGGCGATCCGCGGGTCCGCGGCCTGGAGCTGGGCCAGGTCCTGGCTTTGTTCCAGGGCCTTTTTGATGGTCATCTTCAAGTCGTCGGGCACCAGCTTGGCAATGCGGTCCGTCTCCGCAAAGCTCATGCCCAGGGCCCGGCCCACATCCTTGATGACGGCCTTGGCCTTCATGGTCCCGAAGGTGGTGATCTGGGCCACGGAATCGCTGCCGTACTTCTCGCTGACGTAACGGATGACCTCCGTGCGCCGGCGTTCGCAGAAGTCCACGTCGATATCGGGCATGGACACGCGTTCGGGATTCAGGAAGCGTTCGAAGAGCAGGTTGTAGGGGATGGGATCGATGTTGGTGATCCTGAGGGCCCAGGCCACCAGGGAGCCAGCGGCCGAACCGCGGCCCGGTCCCACGGGAATGCCGTGGTCCTTGGCCCAGTTGATGAAATCCTGCACAATGAGGAAATACCCCTCGAAGCCCATGTTGCCGATGACCTGGAGCTCGGTTTCCAGCCGCTGCCGGTAGGCGTCCTCCTCTACGGCATAGGGCATCTTGCGCAGGCGGGCCTCCAGGCCCTCCCGGGCCAGTCGCTGGAATTCCTCGCTCACGGTGCGGCCCTCGGGCAGCTCATAGCGCGGGAAGTGGTGGCTCTTCAAATCCAGCTTCACGTGGCACATGTCGGCAATGCGCAGGGAATTTTCAATGGCTTCGGGGCAATGCGGGAAGGCGGCGCGCATCTCCTCGGGACTCTTGAAGTAGAGATCCCGCGTTTCGAAGCGCATGCGCTTGGGATCGTCCACACAGGCCGCGGTCTGGATGCACAACAGGACGTCGTGGGCGTCCACGTCTTCCTTGGTCAGGTAGTGGCAATCATTGGTGGCGATGAGGGGCAGCTTGAGCACATCTGCCAGCTCAATGAGTTTGGTGTTCAGCCGCGCCTGCTCGGGAAGATCATTGGCTTGGATTTCCAGGAAAAAGCGCCCCGGAAAAATGGAGGCATACTCCCTGGCCGTCTCGATGGCCGCGTCCATGCCCTGGCGCAGCATGGCCCGGGGCACCGCCCCGGCCAGACAAGCCGAGAGCGCCACAAGTCCTTCATTATACTGGGAAAGTAGTTTCAGATCCACCCGCGGCTTGTGGTAGAAGCCGTGCAGGTGGCCAATGGAGACGAGCTTGACCAGATTCTGCCAGCCGGTCTCGTTCTTGGCCAGCAGCACCAGATGATGGCGGTTGCGGGCATGTTCAGGATCGCGGTTGGTGTGGTCGATCTCCCTGCCGGCCACGTACACCTCGCACCCCAGGATGGGCTGGATGCCCTCCTTCTGGCACTGGGTGTAAAAGGTCAGGGCGCCATAGAGGTTCCCGTGGTCCGTAATGGCCGCCGCCGGCGCGCCGTGCGCCTTGGCCTGGGCCACCAGATCCTTGATGCGGATGGCGCCGTCCAGCAGCGAGTATTCCGTGTGGCAATGCAGATGCACGAACGACATGCGAGGCTCCGAAGCAAACGTGTCGGATCCGTGTAGCAGAAAGGGGCGGGGGAGGGAAGGACAGGCGCAGGGCAACAGGCGGAAGGGGGGAGGGGAAAGGAGCGGCACGGGAAAGGGAAGAACCGGGAACAACTCAGCGAAGAGGTACAGACAGAATCGAAGCCAAGAGGGCCTTCGTGTGGACGTACGAAGATCGGAGCATGGGAGGATGAATCCAGATATCCTCGCTGCATTATACTACATGGCCCTGCGGTTGGCGGTGGCGTATGTAAAAATCTATAAGCTGTCCCAATCAACGATCTTTGCAAGGAAGAACGCGAGGGGGGAACCATGCTCCCGAAAGGTTCCCCTCCTCGCCAAACATGCCGTTTCTTCGCCTCGTCTTCTTCTACACCCCTGCCGCCTTGAAGGCCGCGTCCACCAGGGTTTGCGCTTCCTGGGCCAGGAGGCGGGCGTGGGATTCGCCGACCATGCTTTCCACGTAGATCTTATAGATGTCTTCCGTGCCACTGGGCCGGGCGGCGAACCAGCCTGACGGGGCGCTGACCTTGAGGCCGCCGATGGAGGCCCCGCCTTCGGGCGCCCTGGTGATGACGCTTTGGATGCGTTCCCCGGCCAGGGTTTCGGTGTGGACCATCTCCGGCGTGAGCTTCTTGAACGCCTGTTTTTGTTCCAGATTGGCCGGGGCCGAGAGGCGGGTGTACACCGGGCGGCCGAATTCGCGGGTCAGGTCGTCGTACAGCTCCTGGGGATTCTTGCCGGTGATGGCAGTCATCTCTGCGGCCAGCAGGTTCATGACGATGCCGTCCTTGTCCGTGGTCCAGACCTGGCCGTCCTTCTTGAGCAGGGAGGCCCCGGCGCTTTCCTCGCAGGCAAAGCCGTAGCGGCCGCTGAGCAGGCCGTCCACGAACCATTTGAAGCCCACGGGCACCTCGGCCACCTCGCGGCCCAGCTTGGCGGCCACGCGGTCCAGGAGCATGGAGGTGACGATGGTCTTGCCCACCTTGGCCTCCCGGGGCCAGCGGGAGCGGTATTGGAAGAGGTACCAGACGCAGACGGCCAGGTAGTCGTTGGGATTCATCAGGCCGCTGGGGGTGACGATGCCGTGGCGGTCGGCATCGGGGTCGTTGCCAAAGGCCACGGCGTAGGCATCCTTGTGGGCCAGCAGGCCGGCCATGGCGTAGGGGCTGGAGCAGTCCATGCGGATCACGCCGTCGCGGTCCACGGGCATGAAGGCGAAGGAGGGGTCCAGGGTATTGTTGACCAGCTCCAGATCCAGGCCGTAGCGCTCGGCGATGGGCTCCCAAAAGGTCAGGGCCGAGCCGCCCAGGGGGTCTGCGCCGAGCTTGATTTTTAGGTCCCGCACGCAGTCCAGGTCCACCACCGAGGCCAGGTCCGCCACGTAGGGGGTGATGAAGTCGTAGGCCGTGGAGCTGGGCGCGGCCTTGGCCTTGGCATAGCTCAGGCGCCGCACGCCGCGGTTGTCCGCCTCCAGATAGGCATTGGCCATGTTCTGGATGGCGGCGGTCTCCTCGGCGCCGGCGGGCCCGCCGTGGGGCGGATTGTATTTGAAGCCGCCGTCTTCCGGCGGGTTGTGGGACGGGGTGATGACGATGCCGTCGGCCTTGTGATCCGGATGATCCCGGTTCCACAGGAGCACGGCATGGGAAATGACCGGCGTGGGCGTGGCCGTGAGGCCGGCCTGGTAGCGCACGGGCACGTCGTTGGCAGCCAGGACCTCCAGGGCGGTCACAAAGGCCGGCTCGGAGAGGGCGTGGGTGTCCATGCCCAGGAACAGAGGGCCGGCGTGGCCCTGGGCGGTGCGGTAATCGCACACGGCCTGGGTGACGGCCAGGATGTGGGCCTCGTTGAACCCGGCCCTGAGGGAGGATCCGCGGTGGCCCGAGGTGCCGAAGCTCACGGCCTGGCTGGGGTCCAGCACATTGGGGGAGTGGGCAAAATACGCCGTGACAAGGCGGGGAATGTTGACAAGCATCTCGCGCGGGGCGGGCTGGCCGGCAAGGGGATGCACAGACATGGGCGGCTCCTGGGGCTCACATGGGCGACGGCTGCAGTGCCGGCGCGGATCGGTCGAACCGTACTGGCTGCATACCGCAACATGCGGCCCCAGGACAAGGACTTCAAGCGGATAGGGGTGAGATTGTCACGAAAAAATAGGGTCTCGGTGCGGCAAGGCTACACATTGAACAGGAAATGCATCACGTCGCCGTCCTGTACCACATACTCCTTGCCTTCCACGCGCAGCACGCCGGCGGCGCGGCATTTGGCTTCCGTGCCGTGGGTGATGTAGTCTTCGTAGGAAATGACTTCCGCACGGATGAAGCCGCGTTCGAAGTCCGAATGGATGACGCCGGCGGCCTGGGGAGCCTTGTCGCCCTTGTTGATGGTCCAGGCGCGCACTTCCTTGACCCCGGCGGTGAAGTAGCTGATGAGGCCCAGGGCGGAATACCCTGCACGGATGACCTGCTCCAGCCCGCCGGCGCTGACGCCGGCATCCTTGAGGAACTCCTCGCGTTCGGCATCGTCCAGTCCCACCAGCTCCTCTTCCATGCGGGCGCAGATGGTCAGCACAGGGGCATTGCGATCCAGGGCGAACTGCCGCACGGCGGCCACGTGGGCGTTGTCGGCAGCCAGACCGGCTTCGTCCACGTTGCAGGCGTACAGCAGGGTTTTGGCGGAGAGCAAACCCAGCTCCCGCACCAGGCCGGCCACGCCTTCTGCGGCCAGGCCGGGGTAGGTGGCGGCGGGGTTGCCGGCGTCCAGCCAGGCCAGGAGCTTTTTGCCATCTTCGGCCAGGGCGCCGGCCTTCTTGTCACCCTTGGCCTGTTTTTGCAGGCGGTCGATGCGATTTTCCAGGGACTGCATGTCCGCCAGGAGCAGTTCCGTTTCTATGGTCTCGATGTCGCGCAGGGGGTCCACGCCGCCCTCCACGTGGGCAATGTCATCATCCTCAAAGCAGCGGACCACATGCAGGATGGCGGCGCACTCCCGGATGTTGGCCAGAAACTTGTTCCCCAGCCCCTCGCCCTTGGAGGCGCCTTTGACCAGCCCGGCGATGTCCACAAAGTCCACGGTGGCGGATTGGATGCGTTGCGGCTTGACCAGCTCGGCGAGCTTGTCCAGCCGCGGATCCGGCACGGGGGTGACGGCCTTGTTGGGCTCGATGGTGCAGAAGGGATAGTTCGCCGCCTGGGCGTTCTGCGCTTTGGTCAATGCATTGAACAAGGTGGACTTGCCCACATTGGGCAGCCCGACAATCCCGATCCCTAACGCCATCTGCCGCACCTCGCGTAGAAAAATGAAGAACGCGGGCAAACACACCCGCAGAACTCCCCTTAATACCCCACATGGATTTGCTTTGCAACGCAGGAAAAAGCGCGTACAACCACAAGCCCATGCACCCTCCTTCATCTTCCAGGACCCTGTTGGCCAATGGCATCCTGCTGCTCACCGCCTGCATCTGGGGCTTTGCCTTTGTGGCCCAGCGGGTGGGCATGGATCATCTGGGGCCTTTTGCTTTCAACGGCATCCGGTTCCTGCTGGGCGCGGCCTCCCTGCTGCCCCTCATCCAGTACAACCGGTCCCGTGGGCGGCTGACTGGCACCCCGGCGGATCGCATGGCCCTGCTCAAGGCCGGGGGCGGCATTGGGCTCATGCTGTTTGCCGGGGCCAGCCTGCAACAGATAGGCATGGTGACCACCACGGCGGGCAACGCGGGTTTTTTGACTGGATTGTACGTGATTCTGGTGCCCGTCATTGGCTTGTTCTGGGGGCAGCGCACGGGCATGGGCGCCTGGACCGGGGCAGTGCTGGCCGTGGCTGGCATGTGGCTGCTGTCGGTGCAGGCGGGGTTCCACATTGTTTCCGGCGATTTGTGGGTCATGGCCAGCGCGGTCTGCTGGGCCGGGCACGTGCTGCTGGTGGGGCACCTGGCGCAGAAGGTGGACGTGCTGATGCTGTCCTGCCTGCAGTTTGTGGTGTGCGGGGTGCTCTCCCTGACCACGGCATTTCTGTTTGAGGACGTTACCATGCAGGCCGTGCAGGCGGCGGCCATTCCCATCCTGTATGGCGGCATCATGAGCGTGGGGGTGGCCTACACCCTGCAGGTGGTGGGGCAGCAGTGGGCCAAGGCGTCCCACGCGGCCATCATCCTGAGCCTGGAGGGAGCCTTTGCGGCCCTGGGGGGCTGGCTGCTCATCGGGGAAACCCTGACCCTGCGGCAGCTCCTGGGCTGCGCCCTCATGCTGGCGGGCATGCTGGTTTCCCAATGCTGGCCGGCTTGCCAAAAGAAGGCCGTTGTGGAATAAGCTGATTATGGCAGGGCCTTGCCTGCCGCAGGGTCCATTCTGCACACGGGAGGCGCCATGTCTGCCTGGCTGATCTGGTTTCTGGTAGGGATTGGGTTTCTGATTCTGGAGCTCATCCTGCCGGGGTTCATCGTCATCTTTTTCTGCATGGGCGCCTGGGTGGCCATGCTCGCCGTGCTGGTGGCGCCGGAGATGGCCACGGCGTGGCAGGTGTCCCTGTTCGTGGCGGCCTCCCTGGCCTCCCTGTTCACCCTGCGCAAATGGGGGATGAAAACCTTTGGCGGCCGTTCCGAAGTGAGCGAGGACGCCAGGATTGACGACAAGATCGGCAGGCCCGCCGTGGTGACCCAGGCCATCTACCCCCCTGCCACGGGCGAGGTGAAGTGCCTGGGCAGCTTCTGGCGCGCCGTGGCAGATCAACCCATCGGCGTGGGCGTGCCAGTCATCATCGAGGCGGTGGCATCCGGCGACGGCCTCACCTTCAAGGTCAAACCCGCAGCATAAAGGGGGATTCATGTTTGGTGAAGCCTTTGGAGCGGCCATAGTTTTTGCCGTTATCGTTGTCATTCTGTTGCTCAAAACCGCGGTGGTGGTGCCGCAACGTTCCCAGTTTGTGGTGGAACGTTTGGGCAAGTACCACGCCACCCTGGACGCCGGGTTCCACATCCTCATTCCCTTCCTGGACCGCGTGGCCTACCGCCGGTCCCTCAAAGAGGAGGTGATGGACATTCCCTCCCAGGCCTGCATCACCAAGGACAACGTGGCCGTGGCCGTGGACGGCGTGCTCTACCTGCAAGTGGTGGACGCCAAACTCTCCTGTTACGGCATCGAGCACTACAAGGTTGGCGCAAGTCAGCTGGCCCAGACCTCCCTGCGCTCGGCCATCGGCAAGATCGATCTGGACAAGACCTTCGAGGAACGCGAGTCCATCAACCAGCAGGTCATCCAGGCCGTGGACGAGGCGGCCCAGAACTGGGGCGTGAAGGTGTTGCGCTACGAAATCAAGGACATCACTCCCCCGGCAAGTGTCATGGACGCCATGGAACGCCAGATGCGGGCCGAGCGCGAAAAGCGGGCGGCCATCTTCCAGTCCGAAGGGGACCGCCAGGCGCGCATCAACGTGGCCGAGGGCCTGAAGCAGGAAGCCATCAGCGTCTCCGAAGGCGAAAAGATGAAGCGCATCAACGAAGCCCAGGGCCGGGCCCAGGAAATCATGCTCGTGGCCCAGGCCACGGCGGCCGGCCTCAAGCACGTGGCCGAGGCCCTGGCGGCGGACGGTGGCAAGGACGCCGCCAACCTGCGCGTGGCCGAACGCTACCTCACGGAGTTTGGCAACCTGGCCAAGTCCGCAAATTCCCTCATCATCCCCTCCAACCTGACGGACGTGGCCGGGCTGGTGGCCGGAGCCATGACGGTGATGGAGCAGACCAAGGGCAAGCGAGACGAGTTCACCCTGGGGTAGTTCCGCACCAGTGCAGGCAATCCCGCGAGGGGGAGGACGGCCAGACGCCGCCACTCCCCCTCGTTTTTTTGCGTGCTGGAGTGGCGGGAAAGATTGGAATACCTGGACGGATCAACCGTAAAGGCCCAGGAGGTCCTTGACGCCGCCGCCGGGATGAAGCAGAAGAGTCGTTCTTTGATTGATTGATCAAGCCGGCCGAGGGAGCACTGTTCTATGGAATCGACTCGACAGGTGACACACAACGAGGCAGAGGCGCAGGGCCCTGTGGCGGACAAGCGCGCGCGCATCCTCATTGCCGCGCAGTCCGTGTTCGGAAGGCTCGGATTTTCCCGCGCCACCATCAAGCACATCGCCTCCGAGGCAGGGGTGGGCTTTGGGCTG
>JAIWOE010000055.1 GCA_020217165.1 Desulfovibrio sp.
TGCGGCTGCCCTCCCCCCGCCGCAGGCCCAGACCGAGGCCCCGCGCAAGGGAACGGAGCTGGAGGCCCACCGACACGCCCTGGAGCGGGAACGCCAGGAGCTGGAGGCCCTTCGCAGACGCCTGGAGGAGGAACGTGCACTGGTGATGCAGCAAAAAGCCGAGCTGGCCCGCCTGCTGCGCCGTGTTACCGCCCTGCCCGCGGCTTCCCAGCCCGCGGCCCTGCCCGATGTGGCCACCTTTGCCCCGGATGCGTCGGGCATCATCCAGGTGCAGTGCCCCGGGTGCGGCAGCCGCAAGGCCCTCAAGGCTGCGGACGTGGCCACGGTTAAACAGCCGGCACGCATGAAATGCAAACAGTGCAACACGGCATTCTCGTGCCGGTTTTCCCTGGAGGCCCCTACCGGGGCCGGAGCCAGGGCCAGGGCCGCTCCTGCCCCGCGCTCCTTGCCGGAGGCTCAAGCCATTCCAACATTTTATGCCGACCTGGCCGGCAACGTCACCCTGGTGTGCCCCAGCTGCCACGCCGCCAACACCGTGGCCAGCGAGACCTTGCGCGGGGTGGAGCAGCCGGCTCGCATCCGGTGTGGCTCCTGCGATACCGCCTTCCCCTGTCGCCTCGTCCTGGGGCCGCCAGCTGCCGCGCCCAGGGGCAGCATTGCCAGCGCCCCTCCCAAAGCATCAACTGCAGCAGCCACCGCCCTGGCAGCCAAGGCCGCCCCCCCCGGCATCCACGATCCTGAGGACACCGGTGACCCGGCCCTGACCATGCAGGCCGATGCCCTGGGTCGTTTTGCCAAGCCACCGATACAACACCAGGAGCCCAGCGACACAACAGCCGAGTCCCCGTCCGGCGAATTCCATACGCGTTCGGATGAGGAGCTTTCCAAAACCATGTCTCCGGAACGGCTCCAGGCCCTCTTTGCCGATCACACCGAGGAAGCCATGGCCCTGGCTGCCGTCTCCCTCAAGGGCGATGCCCTGGGCCGGTATTTCAAGGCGCCTCACGACGCAGAATTGTTTGTGGAAGACATGACGGCCACTCTTGAGGAGGATTCCTCTCCTTCCCAGGAGCCCTTGGAGCCCCTGGTGCCTGCCATTGTGGCGGATGTGCTGCCCGTCATGCCCTTTGAAACCGTGCCCGCCCCGGAAGGGGAAGACCCACCGACCTACTATGTGGATGAGAGCCGCCAAGTCATGGTCATATGTCCCAAATGCGAGCGAGGCCGCAACCTGGACTTTTCCTCCCACGCGGAGGTGGGGCCCGTCATCCGCACATGGTGCAAATGCGGAAATGCCTACCACTGCCGGCTTGAATTTCGCCGCAACTATCGCAAAAAAGTAAACTTTCCTGGAAGTTTTTACGTGCCTGCCAACAATCTGCAAGGCGAGATGACCGTAACAGACATCTCCCTGGGCGGTGTGGGGTTTACCTTGCCCGCGCCTTACGGCCTGCTGCCGGATACCATCATTGACCTGCATTTTACCCTTGACGACCTGAAAAAGACTCCCATCCAGCGCCGGGTGCGCGTACGTACCGTCAAGGGCTTGAGCGTGGGGAGCGAATTCCTGGAGCAGCGCGGGAGAGACAAGGACCTGGGCTACTACCTTATGCCCTGAGCCTTGCGGGCCGGGGGCGCCTCAGGCAGATGGCTCCAGGGGAATGCATACCCTGCTGTTGGCGCCGCTGTCGTTGCCTCCCAGCTGAATGGTGCCCTTGAGCTGCTGCACCAGGGAATTGACCAGCTGCAACCCCAGGGAAGCCACGCGGTCAATATCCAGACCGGGCGGGTAGCCCCTGCCGTTGTCCCCAACTTCCAGCAACAGCTCGGCCTGGCCGGCCTTATTGGTCTGTTGAGACAGGCGAATGTGCACCCGACCGCCAAAGGTACCGCCACCTGTATCACTGAAGGCATGCTTGAAAGAGTTGGAGGCCAGCTCGTTGATGATGAGCCCGCAGGGAATGGCCACATCCACATCCACGAACATGTCCGAGACATCCACATCCACGTCGATTTCCCCCATGCCCCGGAAGGAACTCTTGACGTGGTTCACCAGACTCTGCACGTAGCCACCGAAGTCGATTTTGTTCAAGCTCTCGGACTGGTACAACCGCTCATGGATAAGGGCCATGGACTTGACGCGGTTCTGGCTGTCGCGCAGGGCGTCGATGGTCTGCTCGTCCTTGAGGTAGCCGGACTGCAGGTTGAGCAGGCTGGAAACCACCTGCAGGTTGTTCTTTACCCGGTGGTGGATCTCCTTGAGGAGCACCTCCTTTTCTTTGAGGGAATTGGTCAGCCGGGCCTCGGCTTCCTTCCAGGCGGAAATGTCCCGCGCCACGCCCACAATGGCCATGTTCAGGCCTTTGTCATCATGAATCACGGACCGGGTCAGGGAGACGGGAAAGATGCGGCCATCCTTGCGTCGATGGTAGATTTCCCGCGCTGCGCCCCGGCTTTCGCCCTCCCCGCCGGTTCCGGTCGGAGCCACTTCCGCCCGCAGCAGCGCAATGCTCCGGCCCAGCACCTCGTCTTCCTTGTACCCGTAAATCTGGCAAAAGGCCTTGTTGACAAAGACGATGTGCTGGGCCGTGTTGGTAATGAACACGGCGTCCGTGATACTCATGAGGGCGTGGGTGAGCAACCGGTATTGCCGCTGTGCCTGATGCTGGCGCACGGCTCCCTCCACCGCCTGGGGAATGAGGGTGGGCCAGCGGCCGTGGACATCCTTGATGATGTAATCGAAGGCGCCATCCCGCATGGCACGTACGGCGGTGATCTCATTCCCTGTGGCCGTGGCCAGGATGACCGGCACGGCCACGGGAGCGCAGCGTTCGTGAATGGAGCCCCCCCCGTCTTCCGACCTCGGGCCTTCCAGGAGTTCAAAGACGTGGCCATCCGCAAGCAAGTGTTCACTGACCACCACATCCACATCGCACTCGCGCAGGAGCCGCCGGGCGTCCGCCAGGGAGCCGGCGGGATGCAGCTGGTAGGGCAGCAGGTTCACGTCCGCAAAATGCCGGAGGGCGTCTCGGGAGGCGGGGTCGCTGTCCAGATGAAGAATATGCAAGGGATGCTTCATGGGAACACGCAGGAAGGGACGGAACGGGACACCCTCAGGCATGGCCGCCCTCTGGACCGCCCCGCGCGGCAAGCTGGGTGCTCATGCAGTGGACTGGGACATGTGCGTCCTTCCGGGAAAAGCCGGCTCGTGGTGGGAACATGGAGTCCTCTGCCGGGTTGCAGTCGAACTCGTCCCTGCCTGGCGCTGCGGCGCGCTCGTCCATCATGGCATGCCTCCGTGCATGGCTCCGTACAAGGGTCCGTGCAAGGATCCGTTTGGTGCGGCGGTTGGCGAATCACAGGCCAGGTGCAGGCTCCTCGTGGCTCAAGCAATGGATGGCTCCATAGCCGAGGATCAAGTCTCCGGCATGCACCCCCACCACCAGGCGGTCCGGGAACAACTCCGCCAGAATGCCCAGGGCCAAGTGATCCTTTGGGGAATTGAAGGTCGGCACCAGGATGGTCCGGTTGAGGATGGCAAAATTGGCGTAGGAGGCCGGCAGCCGCCGCCCCTTGTAGACCAATGGATCCGGCATGGGCAGGGGCACCACCTGCAGGGTCGCGCCGTCCGGCAAGGAGATGCCTTGCAGGCGCTCCATGTTCTCCGCCAGGGGGCGGTAATTGACATCCGCCGGGTTGGATTCCTGGGCCAGCACCACGGTGTGCGGCGTCACAAAACGGCAGAGGTCGTCCACATGGCCGTGGGTGTCGTCGCCGGCAATGCCGTGGCCCAGCCAGATGGTCTGTTCAATACCCAGGTACTGGCGGAACAGGCCTTCGTAGTCCTGACGGGTAAAGCCGGGATTGCGCACCTGCACGGTGGGGTCCAGGTAGCATTCTTCCGTGGTCAGGAGCACGCCGCGGCCATTGGAGTCGATGCCACCGCCCTCCAGGGCCACATGCCTGCCGTTCCAGAGGGCTGGCACCAGGGTCCAGCCCCGGGCCTGGGCCAGGGCGGGGGGCACCTGGATGTCACGTTCGTGGTTGGGATACAAGGCCCATCCGGTAAAGCGGAAATGCACCGCCGTCAGGGAGCCGTCCTCCTGGCGGGCAAAGGTGGGCAGGTAGTCCCGGGCCCAGGCGCGGTCCGTGGGCAAATGGAAGAACTCCAGCCAGGGCGTGGCGTCTCCCTCCAGGGGGAGGGCCGGGTCCACCTCCACGCTGGCCAGCAGGGCGCGGACCTTGTGTTCCTGCTGCGGCCCCTGCACGATGAGACGCACCCGCTCACGTCCCGCGAGTACGCGCAGCATTTCCGCATACACCCAGGGGATGCAGGCGGCCTTGGGCGAGTAATCCGCCGCGTTGTGGGGCCAGGTCATCCACAGGGCGTCCAGGGGATCGAACTCGGCAGGCATGCAGCCGGCCCGGAGCGTCTCAACCACAGTTATCCTCCGCCGTGGCAGGTCCGAACTTGATGACGAGATTGTCTTCATGTTTGATGAAATACCACACCCCCTTGCGCTGGGCATCCCGGGAGGAGGCGTCGCGCATGGGCAGTTGGTAGCACAGGTAGGTGATGCGGCCGGCAGCGCGGGTGGCGTCGGGGTCGCCCAGTTCCATGAGCACCTGCTGCTTGTTCATGCCCACGTGGAGACTGCGAAGGCCGTCCACCCGCCTGGGCCAGACATGGTCATGACGCGAGGCGCAACCAGCCGCGAAGGCCAACAGCAACAGCAAGGCCAGCAGGCGCCTGGGCACCCTGCCCGCCCCGAGGCACAGAGACACGCGAATCATGTGCAAGCATCCTTGGAGCATAAGGTGAAATTACCGCTTGCGGAGCACCGCGGGCCTGGCCTCGCCGGCGGGCATGGGGGTGTCCATTTCCGACATGTCTGGCGGGGCCGGCAGGTCAGCACCGGCCTTGTAGGCATCCCCCAGCTTGCAGCGGTTGATGAGTTCCTGCAGGCGTTGCTTGAGCACAAAGGCCTGCATGCCATCGGTGATGGTGGTGTGAAAGACGATTTCATTGCCGAAATGCTCGGACAACTGCGCCCCGCCGCGTTGCTGCTGGTACAGTACGGCATGCTTGGAATCGGATTTGAGCACAAAGGCAAAACCGCCGCCGTCCTGCCTGGTGTAGGTCACGTTGTAGGCGTCCAGTTCGTTCAGGCGGGCCGTCCGAAGAAAACGATATTCGTACATGCGCTTGGTTTCCACCAACAGGCAACCCTGCAGTTCCACCTGCTGCACATGGTCCTTGAGCATCTGCAAAAGCAGTTCGCGCTCCTTGCGACGGCTGGCCTCTGCGGCGATACGGCGGCCCTGGATGGTCTCGTCAAAATCCACGAACACGTAAGGCGCCGGGGAAAAGGCCTCGGGCCCGGCGGCCAGGACCACTATATCCCGCACGGCCTCCAACGCCAGCTGCAGCTGGGCCTGCTGCTGCCGGGCGGCACGCTGCTCCGCCAGGGCGGCATCAAGGTGCTCCAGGGATGCCGGCGGAATGGCCGCCGGGGCAGGAGATGGGCCGGGAGAGGGCTTCGGCGCTGCGGAAGGGGCAGCCTCTGCCGAAGGTGGCGACTGGGGGGGCGACTGGGGACGGGGCGCCCGGGGCGATTCCGTGGCAGTGCCGGTGGAAGCACGAGGCTTCGGGGCAGCGGGCGGGGCCGTTGCCTGAGGCCGTGCAGACGGAGCCTGCTGCTGCGGGGATTTGGGGACAATCTGAATGGTGAACTGCGGTTCCTCGCCACCAGGAGCCGCCGCGTGCGCCGGCAATGTCCACACCGGCAGCCTCAGCCCCAGCGCCATCGCGCCCACCGCCAGCATTGTCATCCACGTCCCACGCCATCGCATGCCATAACCCCTTGCACCAGTTGCACCACCAGCCCCGGCTGCTGCGCCGGCCACGCCGTCATGATCCATCATACCTATAGCGCGAGGCCAGGCTTCTGGCAATGGCTGGAACGATTTGCCAGACGCCGGGGCATCAGGTAGAGGCCAGTTGTAACGAGGCAAAAATAACACCATTGCGGAGGATTGCTTCTATGGATCGCAAAGGATTTGGACCGCGCGTGGGCGCCGCCATCCTGGACTTCCTGATCGTACTCGTGGGCGCAGGAATCATATCCTTTTTCTTCAGCGCCACCCTGGGAGCCCTGCTGGGCGGGGCCTTGGCCGGCCCGGCCGGCGGCGTGGCTGGCGGCGCAGCTGGAGCATATTACCTCACCGCCGTGCTTTTTTCCGTGCTCGTCTTTTGCTATGGCCTGATCGAAGCCTTTACCGGGGCCTCTCCGGGCAAACGGATGATCGGTATCATCATCCGCAAGGCCAATGGTCGGCCCGCCCCCCTGGGCACCCTGCTGCTGCGGTATCTTCTCAAGAACGCCGGCAGCGCCCTGGCCTGTGTGGCCACGGTGACGGGCAGCGGCATGGTGGACAGCCTGAGCCGGCTGGCCGCTGCAGCCATCACCCTGGGATTCCTGCTGACCCTCGGCGAATCCCGCCAGGCCCTGCACGACCATATCGCCGGTACCGCCGTGTACGGCAGATAGGTATTTACTTTGCTGTTCCAGGGAGTTGCAGCGACGTTTGCCTTCCAGGCCCGGGGCTTGTTTTTTTTTGGACAATCGCCGAAAAACCCCTTATACGAGATGCCACGCCGGCTAGGGCTGGTGCAATGCGCCCAAGCCCTTCCCCTGGCACCCCCAACGTGCACGAGACATCGCCATGTCATTTCTTGCTTTGCTACGATCCGACCGAGAAGGCATCGCCATTGCCTGGCGCGATGCCATCTATTCCACATATCCTTTCGACACGGCAGGTTTTTTGCGGAAAGGCCAGGACGAATTCAAGAACCCCGTGGGGGTGCGCACCGATGCTGCCGTGCAAGCCCTCGTGAAACACCTGTTGGAAGAGACGGTGCTGGATGATGTGGCCCTGGATGCCGCCCTGGACGAACTGGTGCGCATTCGCGCCGTGCAGGACTTTACACCAGGCAAGGCCATTGGCGCACTGTTCCTTATCAAAGGCATTGTGCGCCAGCGTCTGCCCAAGCTGGGTAAATTGAAGGACCATGCAGAGGCCGTGTTGCGTTTCGAATCGAAAGTGGATAGCGTGGCGCTCCGCGCATTTGACATATATGTCAAATGCAGAACGCAGTTGTATGAAATGCGCCTGAAAGAGATAAAGAACAGACATGCAATGCTTTTTCGTCACGCCGGCCTGACTGCCGACGCGGCGGCGGAAGAAACCCCGGATTCTGATCAACAGTAATCCTCAACAGGAAGCGAGGTGACGCTACATGGCATTCTTCATCTCCCTCATCCTCGTGCTGACGCTGTGCGCTGCGTCCTACTACGGGGCGGAGGCAGGCATGCAGTGGCTGTTCGGGATGACCATCCCATACTTGGCCATTGCAGGGTTTGTCTGCGGATTCGCGTACAAGATTTATTCATGGGCCAAATCTCCGGTGCCATTTCGCATTCCCACCACCGGAGGGCAGCAGTATTCGCATGAATGGATCAAGAACGATCCGCTGGACAATCCCCACACCGTCAGCTGGACCGTGGGCCGCATGTTGCTGGAGATCCTGACCTTCCGGTCTCTGTTCCGCAACACGGAGGTGGTAATCCACCGCACGGAGGACGGTCCCCGCGTGGCGTACAATTCCGCGCGCTGGCTGTGGCTGTTCGCTCTCATTTTCCACTACTGCTTCCTGGTAATTTTCCTGCGTCACTTCCGGTTCTTCATGGATCCAGTGCCGTTCTTCGTGCGCGGCCTGGAGTTCATGGACGGCATTTTCCAGATTGGCGCGCCGCGTCTGTACCAGACGGATGTGCTCATCCTGGCCGCCGTAGGCTTCCTGCTGCTGCGCCGGGTGTTCGACCAGAAAGTGCGCTACATCTCCCTCATCAGCGACTACTTCCCGTTGTTGCTCATCGGCGGTATCTGCCTTTCCGGCATTTACATGCGTTACCTGAGCAAGACGGACATCAATGCCGTGAAGACGTACGTGATGGGCCTGTTCACCTTGTCCCCCGTATCTGCGGAAGGCATCGCCCCCATCTTCTTCATGCATCTGTTCCTGGTGTGCGCGTTGTTGTTGTACTTCCCCTGGTCCAAGCTCATGCATCTTGGCGGCGTGTTCCTCTCTCCCACGCGCAACCTGCCCAATGACTCCCGCATGCGCCTGCATGTGAATCCCTGGAAGCCGCCCAAGAAGTACCACACGTACGAAGCGTACGAAGACGACTTCCGCGAATTCATGGTCGAGGCGGGGCTGCCTGTGGACAAACCCTTGGACAAAGCGGACGCCTAGTCGTGGCTAATTAAGGAGAGGACATGGCCAAGTTCAATATGACTCCGGACGAGCTGCTCAACTTCCAGTTCGGCGCCCCGAACGTAGGCTGGATGGAGCACAAGCCCGTCTTCAAGGAAGGCAATTTCGCCTACCCTGCCAAGCCTGATGTTATCCGGGATCTGGGCTTCCCCAACCCTCGCGAATGGTCCCCCCTGGACGAGGACTGGAAACTGCCTGAAAACTGGATGGAAATTGTCCGCGAAGGCATGAAGGACCGCCTGGAGCGCTACCGTTCCTTCAAGATTTTCATGGACATCTGCGTGCGCTGCGGCGCCTGCGCCGACAAGTGTCACTTCTATATCGGCGGCGGCGATCCCAAGAACATGCCCGTGCTGCGTGCGGAGCTGCTGCGCTCCATCTATCGTGGCGAGTTCACCGCCGCCGGCAAGATCCTCGGCAAGTGGGCCGGTGGCCGTCCCCTGACCATGGACGTGGTCAAGGAATGGTTCTTCTACTTCTATCAGTGCACCGAATGCCGCCGCTGTTCGCTGTTCTGTCCCTACGGCATCGACACTGCCGAAGTGACCATGATCGCCCGCGAACTGCTGCAGCTGCTGGGCGTGAACATCAACTGGATGATGGAACCCGTGCGGAACTGCAATCGCATGGGCAACCACCTTGGCATCCAGCCCCACGCCTTCAAAGATATCGTCGAGTTTCTGTGCGATGATATCGAAACCATCACTGGTATCCGCATCAAACCGCCCATGAACGAGAAGGGACACGAAGTCCTTTTCATCACCCCCTCCGGGGACGTGTTTGCCGATCCCGGCATCTACACCTTCATGGGCTACCTGATGCTATTCCATGAAATCGGACTGGATTACACGCTCTCCACCTACGCATCCGAAGGCGGCAACTTCGGCCTCTTCACCTCCCACGAAATGATGAAGAAGCTGAACGCCAAAATGTACGCCGAAGCCGAACGTCTGGGCTCCAAGTGGATCCTCGGCGGTGAGTGCGGCCACATGTGGCGCGTGATTAACCAGTACATGAGCACCCACAACGGCCCCTGCCCGCCGAAGATGGAAACTCCGGTCAACCCCATCACCGGCACCGTGTTCCGCAACGCCACGGAAACCAAGATGGTGCACATTGCGGAGTTTACGGCAGACCTGATCCGGCACAACAAGATCAAGTTGGACAAGCGCCGTAACGCGCACCTGAACGTGACCTTCCACGATTCCTGCAACCCCGCCCGGGGCATGGGCATGTTTGAGGAGCCGCGCGAGGTTATCAAAGCCTGCTGCGATAACTTCTTCGAAATGCCTGCCCAGACCATCCGCGAGCAGACGTTCTGCTGCGCTGGCGGCTCGGGGCTGAACACGGAAGAGATCATGGAAATACGCATGCGCGGCGGCCTGCCACGTGGCAACGCCCTGCGTCACGTGCAACAAAAGCACAACGTGAACACCATGGCCTGCGTGTGCGCCATTGACCGCGCCACCCTGATCCCCCTGGCGGACTATTGGGCCCCCGGCGTGGGCATCTGCGGCGTGCATGAACTCGTGGGCAACGCACTCATCATGAAGGGCGAGCAGGAACGCACCATGGACCTTCGTCAGAACGACCTGCCCTACCTCGACGAGAGCGCTGAGGAGGATGCGTAATCATGTACAACGCAAAATACATCATGCCTGGGCTTGTCATCTTCCTGGGCCTCATCACCTTTCCGCTGTGGTTCAACGTCCTGAGCTGCACGCGGTACGAAGCCCCCCAGCTGGCACTGCCCGAGGATCAGCAGGAGTGCATCATCGATGCCAAGGTCATGCGTGCCGAACACATGACCCTGCTCAACGATTGGCGCGACAAGTACGTACGTGACGGTGAAATCACCTTCACCGCCGCCAATGGCAAGATCTACGACATGAGCCTGATGAACACCTGCATGAGCTGCCACACCAATAAGGAGCAGTTCTGCGATTCGTGCCACACGAAGAACAGCGTGTATCCCTACTGCTGGGAATGCCACATCGCGCCGAGGGGGAACCAGTAATGAGCAAGACCAGACGTGACTTCCTCAAGCTGGCCGGCGCCTGCGCCTGCACCGTGGCGGCCTCGCAGCTCGTTGGCGCCAACGCCCACGCCGCCAGTGCCGGCCATGGCCCCGCCGTGCCCCAACCCGGCAATCAGCATGAGCATGCCCTGCACGGGACCCACTGGGGTATGGTCATCGACACCAAGCGCTTCACCGATCCCCTGTTGGTGCAAAAGTGCGTGGATGCCTGCCACCTGACCCACAACGTGCCCAAAATTGACGGTCCCCAGGAACTCAAGTGGATCTGGCCCGCCAACTACCTGGAAACGTTCACCGAACACAACCACTACCTGCCAGACAGCGTGGAGCAGCGCAGCTTCCTGCTGCTGTGCAACCACTGCGAAAATCCCCCGTGCGTGCGCGTGTGCCCCACCAAGGCCACGTTCAAACGCGGGTGGGACGGCATTGTGCAGATGGACATGCACCGCTGCATCGGCTGCCGGTTCTGCATGGCCGCCTGCCCCTACGGCGCACGCAGTTTCAACTTCCACAACCCGCGCCCCTACATTGACGAAGCCAAGATGAACCCCGCCTACCCCACCCGCATGCGTGGGGTGGTGGAAAAATGCACCTTCTGCGTGGAGCGTCTGGCCCAGGGCTTGATGCCTGCGTGTGTGGAAGCCTCCGACGGCGCCATCCTGTTTGGCGACCTGGACGACCCCGCTTCCACCGTCCGCAAGGCCTTGGCCTCCAAGTTCACCGTCCGCCGCAAGGTCAGCCTGGGCACCGAACCGAGCGTCTACTACATTATCTAGAGGAACGAACCGATGCTCGAAAAAGCACTCAAAGGCTCTCCGCTGTACTGGTTCTGGCTGTTCTTCCTGGCTTGCGTCGCCGGGGTGGGAAGCATGGCCTATCTCTATCAGCTCAACTTCGGTCTCAGCGTCACCGGCATGAGCCGTGACGTGTCCTGGGGATTCTACATCGCCCAGTTCACCTATCTGGTCGGCGTTGCCGCTTCCGCAGTGATGCTCGTGCTGCCCACGTACCTGCATCATTACAAGGCCTTCAAGAAGATGATTATCCTGGGCGAGTTCATGGCCATTGCCGCCGTGTCCATGTGCCTGCTGTTCATCATTGTGGACCTTGGGCAGCCCCAGCGCGCCATGAACGTCATTTTGCACCCCACCCCGGGGTCCATCCTGTTCTGGGACATGATTGTCCTGAACGGCTACCTGTTCATCAACCTGCTCGTCGGCTGGGTGACCCTGCAGGCCGAGCGCAATGAAGTGGCCCCGCCCAAGTGGATAAAATTCTTCATCTACCTGTCCATCTTCTGGGCCTTCTCCATACACACTGTCACGGCCTTCCTGTACGCTGGCCTGCCTGGCCGCCATTACTGGCTCACCGCCATCATGGCTGCCCGGTTCCTGGCCTCGGCGTTCTGCTCCGGTCCTGCCATCCTGCTGCTGTTGGCCTTCCTGCTCAAACGGCTGGTGAACTTCGACCCGGGCAAGGAAGCCATCAAGAGCCTGGCCAAGATCATCACCTACGCCATGGCCATCAACGTCTTCTTCTTCCTGCTGGAAGTCTTCACCGCCTTCTACTCCGACATCCCTGGTCACAAAGCGCCCATCGTGTACCTGTTCTCCGGAATGGACGGCTTTGCCCAGTGGACGCCGTTTATGTGGCTGGCCGCCATCCTGGCCTTCCTCTCCCTGGCGCTGCTCATCCCGGCCAAACTGCGCGACAATCACGAACTACTGCCCTGGACGCTGCTGTTCCTGGTCATCGCCACCTGGATCGACAAAGGCATCGGCTTGCTGGTTGGCGGTTTCACGCCCAACATGTTTGAGACCGTCACCGAATACGTCCCCTCCATTCCGGAGCTGGCCATCGTCCTGGCCATCTATGCCATGGGCGCAATGATCCTTACCGTGCTCTGGAAGATCGCCCTCGGAGTGAAGCAGGAAGTGGGTCACTTCTAGCCCGCCGCCTGCACACCGGCCTCGCAACGCCCCCTCCACCCCGGAGGGGGCGTTTTTTATTCAGCTATCTGCACTCCCACAGATGATGCGGAAGGGAGAGATGTCTCATGCCTGGGAAACGCTGCGGTGGTCGTTTCCACAGTGGCGAGACGGCCAGCGTGATCCGCATTGGCGGGGGTACCCCCCTCATCTTATTGAAATGGAGATGACTTTCTCTGCAGGAATCCAGCCGGAGAGCCCTTTCGAATTCTTGCCGAATAGCCATTCATAGACGATTGCCTCAACCTCTATGACTTCCCCCTGTGCTGCGACGAGTTCCGTTGGGTTGTACTCTCGCGTCAACACTCCGTCTGCCACAAAAAAATCTGGCACGTAGGTTTCAAAGCCTTGGAGTACGCACGACATCCAATGCCTTGACTCCTCGCACGCATGCATGTTCTGGACAATCGTCCCCTTGGCAAATGTGGGGAATTGCCCTTCACCCTCGTGGTGTTCAATCACTGTAACGTGCATGCCGCCTCCTGCGTATTGTTCCGAGGAACACTCTAGCTGTGCTGCGTCACGGCAGTGTTGACGTGCCTAGGCGTGACGTCAAGGGGGATGGCCGGGACGGGGTTGTGCATACCGCGCGGTCTCTGCTGCCCTTCAAAGCGAACGGGGCTGCCGGTCTTTGTCACCGCAGCCCCGTTCGCCCCCCTCAGTTTCCTCCCCGCAAGGGGGGTCGAGGGGATCTGTGTCCTCCCGTTTTCGTGTCTTGTTTCCTCTTCCCGCTACCCTCAGCGCAAGGCCGCCTGATTCTGCTCCATGCCGGCATCCATCTGAATGATGAGGGTATTGTCAAGCTGGTGATTTCGCTTGAGGGCGGTGCGGAACTGGCGGGCTTCCTGGAGGTCCTCAAAGGACCCGATAACCACGCGGTGCCAGGTGCCCTTCTGCTTCAGGTGCACCGTGACCACGCGGGCATCCAGGCCGGCCTGGCGCAGTGTGCGGGTGTGATCCATGGCGCCTTCGCGATCCTTCCAGGAGCTCTCCTGGATGGAGTAATACACCCCCTGGGCGATGGCAGCAGGCTGGGGCATGCCCCGGGGCACGGGCACGGGATCCAGGGCGGCGGGGCGTTCGATGCTGCCGCGGATTTCATAGGGGTTGGTGGCCACAATCTGGTTCGCCAACGCCACCACATGGGCCACACTGGGAGCCACGGCCGGCACTGCCTGCGCAGGCGGGAAGGGTGCCATGCTGGCCACCATGCGGGCTGCTGGAGTGGGCCGGCGGGGAGGTACGGCCGGTTGATCCACGGGCTGCATCGGCGGCGCCTGCTGGAGCATGGCCAGTTCCTGCGGCGTCTCCGAGAATGCCTCGGCAGCGGCGTCGGCCAGGGCCGTGGCCTCAGCCAGATCTTCATCGTCGGGGATGTCGGAACCGTCCACCACCACATCATCCGCGTCCAGCTCTGGGGCGGGAGCTGCTGCCACCTGCGGGCCGGCCAGTCCTGCAGGGACCGGCGAGGGCTTTCCGGAAGCGGAGGGGCTGGGGGAAGGAGCCAACGCAAGGTCTGCCGCAGCGAGATCCGTCTTGAGCCCGGCAGCGGGGATGTCCACCTTGGCGGTCAATGGCGTTTTGGGCTGTTTGCCGGCATAGCATGCCTCGATGATGCTGGCGGCCTCTTTGTTGCGGATGGCCCAGCTCTGCCCCCCCAGCACCACGGCGATGAGCCGCCGGTTGTTGCGCTTGGCTGTGACAATGATGTTGAATCCGCTGGCCCGGACAAACCCGGTTTTGAGACCATCCACCCCGGGGCAGGAGCCCAGGAGGCGATTGGAGTTGGTGCGGGTGTAGTTGTTGTGGGTGATGGATCGTTTGGAGTGAATTTCGAGAGAGTTGGGAAATCGTTTCAGGTAGGCGGCGGCCAGCACTAGCTGATCGCGAGCAGTGGTCACCTGTCCGGTAGCCGGCAGGCCGTTGGGGTTCATGTACACGGTGTCTTTCATGCCCAGGGCTTTGGCCTTGCGGTTCATGCGGGCCACAAAGTTGGCCAGCCCGCCAAAGTGCTCGGCAATGGCCACGCAGGCATCGTTGCCGGAGGCAATGGCCATGCCATGCATCAAGTCGCCGACGGTCACGGTCTCGCCAGCCTTGAGGTTCATGGTGGACCCACCGGTGTTGGCTGCCCGTACGCTGACTTTAACTTTGTCATTCAGGGAGGCTTTTTTCTGTTCTATGAGCTCCCACACCAAATACATGGTCATCACCTTGGTCAGCGATGCCGGGGCAATCTTCCTGTGAGGATCCTGCTCATACAGCACCGTCCCCTTGCCCATGTCCATGACAATGGCGGACTTCACATTGAGCGAGCGCGCCCAGGCCACTCCCGAGAGAAGCATGAGTACCAGTGCACTGCAGACGAGTGCCCGAATTGCATGAGCCATACCGATCCCCTGCTCTGATTGCGTTACGGGCACTCTAGCATAGCGCCAAATTGCGTATCAATACTTTCTCTACACTTTTTCAAACGGTATTGATTATGCATAGGGATTTCCCCTCGCAACTGGAGCGCCGCAGCACCGTATGGGGGCACCGCAGTCTTGTCGTTGGCCATGAAACGCGTGGCCTTGATGCACCCTCTCCCAGGCGTTTCCGCCTGAACGCGTTGGGCTCCTCATGGTGTAGCAAAACGTGCACCACCATAAAAAAAGGGGGCGCTTGCCCCCGGTTGCATGTGTCTGGTGTTTGCTGCTGACTATTTTTTGGCAAACTGGTCAAAGGCCTCCAGGGCGCGGGAGGAGTACACCAGGGCCGCCCCGGCGTTCAGGGCCGTGGCCATGGCCAGGGTTTCCAGCAGTTCTTCGCGATTAGCCCCCAGCTCCACAGCCTTGGACGCATGCACGGCGATGCAGGTATCGCACCGGGTGGTCACGGCCACTGCCAGGGCGATGAGCTCCCGGGTCTTGCCATCCAGGGCGCCCTTGCTTTCGGCACCGGCTTCAATGGCTTGCAACCCCTGCAGCATCTTGGGGTTGTCCTTGGCCAGGGCACCAATGGCGCCGAAGGCATCCTTGAGAAAGTCCGGCCAGTTGTTGAGCATATCCATCTCCTTTACGGGATGCGCCGCCCGAATCCCATGGCTGGGATCCTGCCTGAATCCATCTGATTTTGCCAGCGGCTCGTGTCGTATCAGCGAAATACACGAACATGAAATCACAACGCTAGCGGCGATGGGCGCGGAACCACTCCATCAGGCCGGTGGTGGAAGAATCATGCCCGGTCGCAGGAGCCTCACTGCGCAATTCATGTTCAATGGTTTTAGCCAGTTGCTTGCCCAGCTCCACGCCCATCTGATCGTAGGAATTCACTCCCCAAATGGCCCCCTGCACAAAGATTTTGTGCTCATAGCAGGCGATGAGTAACCCCAGGGTGCGCGGGGTGAGGATGGGGTAAAAGATGGAGGTGGTGGGCTTGTTGCCGGGGAACACCTTGTGCGGCGCCAGGCGCTGGGCCTCAGCCTCGGGGTGTCCCGCGGCGCGCAGTTCCTCCAAGGCCTCCTCAAGGGTGCGGCCGCGCATGAGGGCTTCGGTTTGCGCCAAATAATTGGCGATGAGCAGCAAGTGATGCTCGCCCACGGGATTGAGGGACCGGGCCGGGGCCAGGAAATCGCAGGGGATGAGGCGGTCGCTTTGATGGATCAGCTGATAGAAGGCATGCTGACCGTTGGTGCCCGGCTCGCCCCAAATGACCGGGCCGGTGGCGTAGTCCACGAATTCCCCGTCCAGGGTGGTACGCTTGCCGTTGGATTCCATGTCCCCCTGCTGGAAGTAGGCGGCAAATCGGTCCAGGTATTGATCATAGGGCAGAATGGCCTGGGTCTCCGCCCCCCAGAAGTTCACGTACCAAATGCCCAGAAGGGCCATGAGCATGGGGACGTTCTGCTGTAGGGGGGCGGTGCGGAAATGCTCGTCCATGGCAAAAGCGCCTGCCAACAGCTCATCAAAGCGATCCGGCCCGATGGCCAGCATGATGGACAACCCGATGGCCGACCACAGGGAATAGCGTCCACCCACCCAGTCCCAGAACTCAAACATGTTGGCCGTATCAATGCCGAAGGCGGACACGGCATCCCGATTGGTGGACAACGCCACAAAATGCCGAGCCACGTGGGCGGGGTCTTTGGCGCGCTCCAGGAACCAGGCCTTGGCCGTGGCGGCGTTGGTCATGGTTTCCTGCGTGGTGAAGGTCTTGGAAGCCACGATGAACAGGGTGGTGGCCGGGTCCAGTCCCTTGAGGGTTTCCACCACATGGGTGCCATCCACATTGGAAACAAAATGGCAGCGCAGGCGCTCATGACCGTAGTGGGCCAGGGCCCTGGTGACCATGAGGGGACCGAGATCCGATCCGCCGATGCCGATGTTCACCACGTCGGTGATGGGTGCGCCGGCATAGCCCTGCCACTGCCCGGAGCGGACCTTCTCCGCAAAGGCGCGCATCCTGGCCAGCACGGCGCGCACGGCGGGCATGGCGTCTTCCAGCTCGCCCGCCTGGTTGCGCGGGCCCATGGGCCGGGGGGATTGATTGCGCAGGGCCACATGCAGCACGGCGCGGCCTTCGGTAATGTTGATGCGCTCCCCGGCAAACATGGCGTCACGTCGCTCCTCCACCTGGCAATCCGTGGCCAGGGCCTCCAGGAGCAGGAGCGTGTGATTGGTCACGCGGTGCTTGGAAAAGTCAAAGAGCACGCCGTCCACGGTGCGGGAAAGCTGCGCAAAACGCTGCGGGTCCTGGGCAAAAAGGTCGCGCATATGCACGCCGGCCAGTTCCTGGGCGTGGGCAGCCAGGGCCTTCCAGCTGTGCAACGAGGTGCGGCTCTGCATGGGCATTGCTCCTTTCCAATGTTGAGGGCGTAAGGACTGTGGTGACAGGACTCTAGCGTATTCCGGCAGCAAAGAACAAGCGGGACGAGGTACGAAACAGCTTGCCAGACGCCGCGAATCTACGTAAGGACCATGCGCCAAAGGGGGCGTGCTGCCCCAAACCTACAGCCGGAGCTCTATCCATGTCTTCCTCCCGTCTGGCGATCCTCTGGACGTCCAGCGACCGCGAAGTGGCCCTGACCATGGCCTTCATGTATGCCCGCAATTCCAAAACCGAAGGCTGGTGGGAAACCGTCCGCCTGGTGGTCTGGGGCCCCTCCGCCGAGGTGCTGGCCATGGACCACGACCTGCGCCAGCAGATTCGGGACCTGCGTCAACAGGGTGTCGAGGTATTGGCCTGCAAGGCCTGCGCCGACCTCTTTGACGTGGCCGACAGGCTGACCTCCCTGGGCGTCACCGTACTGCCCATGGGGCCCGAGTTAACGACCATGCTCAAGGAAGACTGGAAGGTCCTGACGGTGTAGCCGCCCGTTGCCGGGCCGTCGGACTGCAGTCCCCTGCCCCGCCGAGGCATTGCCATGGACGACCCCATTCGCCGTCCCTCGCCAGACTTGTCCGCGCTCCTGGATGCCATCAAGCGTCGCAACAGGGAGGCCCGGGCACAGGATGCCGCGCCCAAGGCCGCCAATCGGCGGGCCCTGGCCCGGGCGCTGGGCGGCATCTTCGACACACCGCGCGAAGACCGCTGAATCGCTGAATCGGCGGGCGGGTCGGCGGTGTTGTCACCGCATGGGCAGGCGGCTCCCAGGCATGTCAAGCCTCCGCCTCCGTTGCCTGCTCCAACGCCGTCAGCAGCCGATCCACATCGGCCGGGGTGGTGTAGAGGTGGGGATCGATGCGGATGGAGGTCCCTCGCACGCTCACGTACACGTTGCGTGCCGCCAGGGCCTTGGCCAGCCCCTGCTTGAACGCAGGCCGGTCATGTGCGGCCCCCTGGCCGTCGGGACCGGGGCATGGAACCCCATGCCGGCGGCGGCCTCCACCACCAGAGCCATGCCGCGTTCCCGACAGTGGGCGCCAATGCGCACCAGATCCGCCAACGTGGTCTTCCAGCACCAGCACACACCCCCCCGGCGCCAGGGGAATGTTCCTGGCAGCGATGGCCAGGCCGTGTATGAGGCCGCTGGCACCAGGGCGATGCGCTCGCCGTCCGCGCCAAAGACCTCCCCGGCCAGGGGGCGGATGCGCTCCAGGGTGGCGAAGAACACCGGGGGGGGGGGGTGATGTGCCAGGGCATGGCCTTGGCCTGCAGGGCCGCCTCTGCAGCACGGGCGGCGGCGCTGGGCAGGGGGGTGGTGGCGCAGTTGAAATAGGTCACGTCCTCCGGGAGCGGGAACAAATGGCGCTGGGTGTGCGGCATGAAGGATAAAAAGTCCAGCCGGAGAAGGACCGAGAGTTGCCTTCTGCCGCCGGCCTGGATACACACACGGGCAAGGAGCAACCATGCGGTATACCATTGCAGTCAACGGCCTGAGCGGGGTGTTTGATCTGGGGCTTCGCCTCTTCCGCAACAATGCCCGGGCGGCGTTGTTGGTGGGGCTGTTGCTGTCCCTGCCGGGTCTTCTGGCCACGGGATTAGAGTTGATGGATTCGGACCTGCTGGGCGGCACGGTACTGCTGGGCGGCGACACGCTGGACGACGCCATGACCCCCTCCCCCCCCGGCACCCCCGAGCTCCCCGACATGCCGGGCGGCATGCCCACCCCACCCACCCTCACCCTAAAGTCTTTCC
>JAIWOE010000330.1 GCA_020217165.1 Desulfovibrio sp.
GGAACCCCTGCTCCAGGTGGACAAGCGTGGCCGCTTCATCACCAACATGGAGTTCGCCAACTTCGTCACCGCCGCCGTGGCCAGCGACGATCCCCGCATCAAGTCCTCCTGCATTATTCTGCTGCTCAAGGATGATGAAGGCTCCTGGGATCCCGGCGCGCCCACCAAAAAGCTGGTGCATCAGCTTTCCGCCACCAACGACCCCGTGCTCAACGTCAAGGTGCCGGCCAGCCGTATCATCGGGGGCTATACCGTGAAGGATGGCGTGATCATCCCCAACGTGTCCCACTCCGACGCCATTGCCTCGGTCTTCACCCGCACCCGCATTCCCGTGGGCGTGATGACCTCCGCCAAGCTGCTCTCGGCCGTGGAACCGGTCATCCGGTACCAGCGCCAGCGGTTCCGCGGTGGCGAAGCGGCCCAGCCCGGTTCCCCGCGCTACGAACTGGGACTGCAGATGAACGAAGACGCCTGCCATCGCCTGGTGGATGTCTGGGCCACGGGCGAGGCCGGCGCCTCCCTAGGCTTTGAAACCTCCCGCATTTGCGACCGCTTCGATGTGTTGGAAAAGGGCAAGGAGCAGATTCTGCACAGCCAGGGCGTGTCCGGCGTGCGCGCCGAAGCCAAGGCCCTCAAGGCCGTGCAGGACAAGGCCCTGGCCTACCTGGCCGAACTGGGCAAGGCCGATGGCGACCAGGCCATCATCGCCGAGGCCGAAGCCGACATCCTGGTGCAGTTCCTGGTGCACCACGCCTTGACTGGCGTGCTCATCCCCAGCTGCAAGCTTTGGAACACCGGGTACGGCGCCACCATGATGCGCGAGGCCGTCTCCCTCATGGGCGGCTACGGCATCACCGAGGATTGCCCCGGCTTCCTGGGCATGAAATGGATGGATGCCCAGCTGGAAGCCACCTATGAAGGGCCCGAGTCCGTGCAGCGGCGTCAGCTCACCACTACCATGGATCAGCCCGTCTTCCTGGCCCTGTGCCGCAACTGGATTGCCGAGCTCAAGGCCATCGCCGCTGCCCGGCCCGATACCGGCGTCGGGGCCCTGGCCGCGGCCATGGAACTCTGGATGTGGGCCTTGGACTTCCTGGCCAACAACAAGGATCCCCAGGGCAAGCCCCTGTTCCACGCCAAGCGTCAGGGTGTGTCCTTTGCCATGGCCGATGCCGTGGCCTGGCTCATGGCGGCCCGCTGCCAGCTCATGGACGTGCTGGAGCTGGAAGCCAGAGGTCCGGAAAACCCGGTGGTGGCCGACGGCCTGGAAGGCACGGTGCAGTTTTTCATGGACCTCTTTACCGTGCATGCCGCACGCACGGCCGGCGAAGTGGGCCGCATCGTGGCCGAGCTGGTGCTGGGTTATGTGCAGCCCCAGGGCGACGCGGTCAGCCTCCCGGAATGGGAGACCTTCTGCGCCCTGCGCTGCGCCGTGGAAGCCCGCCTGGCTGGCTGCCGTCTGGCCAAGGACCGCGCCGCCCATGCCGTGACCCAGGTGATGATCCCCGAAGCATTGGACTACCCCCAGTAGATATGTCCAGAGATGTTGGCCGGGAAGCGTGAGCTCTCCGCTTCCCGGCCTGCTTCCTGACCCGTTTCCCGGTCCGTATCCCGAGGACGTTGGCCCCGGGACTGCCCGCAACCTCCGATCTTTCCTGCACAGGACCAACCTGACATGACGATGGAAATCGAACGCCAGTCCATGGATGTGGATATCGTCTGCGTGGGCTTCGGGCCTGCCACCGCCGGCTTTCTGACCACCCTGACCCGCGGGCTGGTGGACGAAAACGGCATGCCCGTGGTGGAATCCACGGCCATTCCCGGCATGCCGCCGCAGGTGATCTGCTACGAACGTGCGGACGATGTCGGCTTCGGCGTGTCCGGCGTGGTCACCAAGGCGGAAGCCATCAAGGCATCGTTTCCGGAACAGGATTTCAGCGAAATCCCCAATGCCCACAGCGTGACCCAAGAAAAGGTCGTCTGGATGTTCGACCCCCAGGGCCCCCAAGGCCCCTCGCGGCGGTCCCGGCTCCTGACCCTGGGAGAAAAGGCCATGAAACTGGCCTTGAAAGAGCAACATGCCGCGGTGGAACTGCCCTACATCCCGCCATTTCTGGACAAGCACGGCGGCCTGGTGCTCTCCATCGGCCAGTTCTGCCAGTGGGCCGGCACCCAGGTGATGGGCTCGGGCCTGGCCCAGATCTGGCCCGGCATGCCTGTGCAGCAGGCCCTGCTGGAGCAGGGCAAGGTGGTGGGCGTGCGACTGGCCGATCAAGGAGTGGACAAGGCCGGCAATCCTGAGGCCGGCTTCATGCCCGGCATGGACATCAAGGCCCAGCTCACCGTGGTGGGCGATGGCCCCGTGGGCGCGGTGGGCCGCCAGTTGGATAAGACCCTTGGCCTGCCCGAGGGCAACCACCAGCGCGACTGGGCCGTGGGCATGAAAATGGTGGTGGAGCTGCCGGCAGAGTGTCCCCTGCAGTCAGGCTGCGTGGTGCACACCCTGGGGTATCCGGAGCCGGAAATCTTCGGCTTCCTGTATGTGTATCCCAACAACATCGCATCCTTGGGGATTTTTGTCCCCTCCTGGTTCGACTCCCCCGTGCGCACGGCGTACCGGTACCTGCAGCACTGGATGCTGCATCCATACATTCAGCAGATCATCAAGGGCGGCAAACTGTTGAGCTGGGGCGCCAAGTCCATCCAGGAAGCAGGCAAGCAGGGCGAACCCTTCCTCGTGGGCGACGGCTTTGCCCGCATCGGGGAGGGATCCGGCTCCACCAACTGCCTGACCAACTCCGGCGTGGATGAGGCCTGGGCCACGGGCGTGATGC
>JAIWOE010000331.1 GCA_020217165.1 Desulfovibrio sp.
TGTAGCTGGACCAGTAGCACCGGCCCGATACGCAAAAGCAGAGGGCGCCGTGGACAAAGGCTTCCAGGTCCATGTCGACTGCCGCGGCGGCAGCATCCATGGCTTTCATCTCGTCCACGTGGAATTCGCGGCCCAGCACCACGCGTCGCACGCCCATGTCCCTGGCCACGCGCAATCCTGCTGCGGGAGACACGGCGGCGAGGGTGGAAAGATGAATCTCTCCGGGATATTCGATTTGCCTGAGCAGGCTGACGGCGCCCAAGTCCTGGACAATGACCCCTGCCGGCTGTACGGCCTTGGCCACGCGGTCCAGCATGCGGCCCGCGGCGTCCAGGTCTCCCGGCTTGAGCAGGGTATTCAGGGCCAGATAGGTCTTCACCCCTTTTTCACGCGCATAGCCGGAAAGTGCGGCCAGCTCCTTGACGGCGAAGTTGTCTGCCTGCATCCTTGCGGAGAAATGTTTCAACCCGGCGTACACGGCATCCGCCCCGGCGGCCACCGCCGCCAGGAAGGCGTCCGGCTGCCCGGCCGGGGCCAGGATTTCGGGACGTACGAGGATTGATGATGCGGTCGTCGAATCGGTCGTCAACACTGTCATGGATTCTCCATCGCCCGGCCTTGTGGTGAAGCGTCTGTGGAACACCCTCCGCAGGACGTTCATCGCAAGCTCGGACGGTCTATGAGGAAACTGCTATGGCGCAAGCCCTGTTGAAGGCGTCCTGCCACGACGCCCCGGTGCTGGAAAATCGCCTGCTCGGCTCTGGCCCGGCGGCAGGCGGCATCTGGAAGCTCGTGCTGGACTTCCCCGGCTGGACCCTCTGGCGGCCCGGCCAATTCGTCATGCTGCGCCCGGGCTCCTTTGGCCAGGAACTCATCTGGGGGCGGCCCATCTCCATTGGCGATTACCAGAACGGGCAGCTGACCCTCTACATTTTGAACACCGGCCGGGGCACGGAAAAGCTCGCCGCCCTGACCCCAGGTGAAACGTGCACCGTCTGGGGTCCCCTGGGCAACGGCTTTGCCCAGGAAAAAAGCGCCTCCACCCTCATGCTGTGCGGTGGCATCGGCATTGCCCCCTTTGTGGGCTACACCCACGCCCACCCTGCCCCGGAAAAACTCACCCTGCTGTTCGGGCACCGCCTTCCCTTGGACTCCTACCCTTGGGACGCCTTTTCGTCCATCTCTGCCAGGGGCTATTTGGAGCAGGGGCCTGCGGATTTGCAAGAATTTATCACGGCCATGCGCGAGGCCATGGTGACCACGGCGGCGGAGAAGGGCCTGGTGCTCTCCTGCGGCCCCCTGCCCTTTTTGCGCACGGTGCAGCGCCTGGCCAAAGAAACCGGCGCGCGGACACAGCTTTCCCTGGAAAACCGCATGGGATGCGGCGTGGGCGCTTGCCTGGGCTGCGTGGCCGAGGATGACCAGGGCAAGCGCGTGCAGACCTGCAGCAGGGGACCGGTCTTCTGGTCCACCAAAATCACCGTCTAGCGCAGGAGACGTCGCATGCCCACCGAAACTTCGCCCGTCTCCCCGGCCGTACGAGTCGGGAATCTGGCCCTGAAAAATCCCATCCTCACCGCCTCGGGCACCTTCGGCTACGGCCTGGAGTTTGCGCCCTACGGCGATCTGAAATCCCTGGGCGGCATCATCGTCAAGGGCCTGTCCCTCAAGCCGCGGCTGGGCAACCCCATGCCCCGCCTGGCCGAAACCCCCTGCGGCATGCTCAACGCCATCGGCCTGCAGAACATCGGGGTGGAGGCCTTTTTGCAAGACAAGCTCCCGGCCCTGCCGCACCAGGAAGTGCCCGTCATCGCCAACCTATACGCCTGCGATGCCGACGAATTTGCCGCCCTGGGCGGCATCCTGGCCCGGGCCGAAGGCATTGCAGCCATTGAGGTGAACGTCTCCTGTCCCAACGTGGCCTCGGGGGGCATCCTCTTTGGTCAGGACCCCATCCAGGCCGCCCGGGTGACGGAGGCGGTGAAAAAGCAGGCTGGCGAGACGCCGGTCTGGGTCAAGCTCACCCCCAACGTCTCAGACATTGCCGCCGTGGCCCGGGCCGTGGAAAAGGCCGGCGCCGACGCCCTGTGCTGCATCAACACCCTGCCGGGCATGGCCGTGGACCTGGAGCGCCGCACGCCGCGGCTGGCCAACGTCATCGGTGGCCTCTCGGGCCCGGCCATCAAGCCCGTGGCCCTGCGCTGTGTGTGGGAGGTGGCCCGGGCGGTGAAGATCCCGGTCATCGGCGTGGGCGGTATCTCCAGCGCACGCGACGTCCTGGAGTTCATCCTGGCTGGGGCCACGGCGGTGCAGGTGGGCACCGCCAACTTCATGCGGCCGGATGCAGCTTTTGCCATGGCCGCCGCCTTGCCCGCGGCCATGCAGGCCCTGGGCATCAGCTCCCTGGAGGAATTGCGCGGACAGCTCAAGGTCTGATGGAGCAGCGCACCTTACTCACTGGAGTTCTCCCGCTTCGGTGGACGATATTCGAGTTGGGGTCTCATGAAGTGAGCCCGTATCGTTTTTCATGGGTCAAAGGCGACATGTAGTCGAGGGCAGAATACCGTCGGTGCGTGATGTTACCATCCCTCAATGAAGTCAAAAATGGCCAGCTTGGCCTCTTGCCGTGAATGAAAGCGTCGTCGAAGCAGTCCCCCACGGAGCCCATGGACAGGCGGACTCCCAAGGACTGGCATCGCTTTCCCAATCGATAGGGCGTGTACTGCGATCCTTGGTCCGGGTGGTGGATGACGCCTGGCGCGCGTCGCTGCGCCGTGGCCATTTCCAGGGCCTCCAGCATCAGATCAGTTTCCATATGGCTGGCCATGGTCC
>JAIWOE010000332.1 GCA_020217165.1 Desulfovibrio sp.
CCCCAAGCCGTACAAGCCGAGGCCCAGGTCCGGAAATCCCTTGAACAGCATGTACGCCGTGGGCGCCAGGGACACCACCGCCGCCTTGCGCCACGGCCGCTGCATCCAGAACGGCAGCAGGAACAGCACCCCCCAGGCTCCGCCCAGGGCCAGTCGCGGCCACAGCCAGCCCCAGGTGAGGGCCGGCGTCATGGCGTATTCCAGCGCCCGGCTCACGCCCAGCACGCTGAATCCCCACGCGGTGACGCTGCTCACCAACCCGCCCATGGCGCCGGAAACGACGCAGGCCAGGAGACGTCGCACCATATCCATACCGTCCCATGCTCCTTGCAAAAGGTGCTGCCCGGGCCATGCGGCGGGCCGGGCGTTGCGGGGCTTGTAGCGCGGTGGGCCGGCCCTGCCAAGCCTGTTCACCAGCCTGTCGGGCCGCCAGGGCAGGGGCAGTGGGAGTGGGAAGAAACATTTCCCTCCTGCGCACGGGCCCGGGGCAGGCTAGTCTGCATTCAGAGACGAACACTGCAAGGAGAACACCCGTGTCCATGTTTCTAGACGATGTGCCCCTGCCCGATCTGATCCTGGAGCCCGCAGCTGGCTCCGCCGCAGTGCGGGTGACACGGCTGCAGACCCTGGGGGGGCGTCCCCTGCTGCTGGAGGACGCCGTGCCCCTGCGGGCCTGGGATCTTGCCGGCGGTGAGGACCGGGGCTGGATTTCCCGCAGCTGCCTGGATCGCCTGCTGGCCCTGGCCGCCGTGCCCGGGGCCGTCTATCGCCTGCACTGCGGCGAGGGGCCGGCCATGGTGGTGCGGTTCCGGCATGAGGACGGCCCGGCCGTGGCCGGGGAGCCAGTGCTCCACGCCTGTCCTGCGTCCCCTGACGATCCCGTCAACAACCTGCGCCTGAAGCTGATGGAGGTGACGGCGTGAGCATCCAGATCGACGACATGGTTTTCCGCAAGGCCCGGTATCAGACGGATACGGGCCTCAATGGCGGCGCCAAGGGGCGTGAGCTGGTGGTGCCTGGTGCGCGGCACAATCTCTTTCCGCGGGTGACCCGGGCCGAGCGCGAGGCCGGGGTGATTCGCCATCGCAAGCAGTTCTTCGTCAATGAAAATCCCGAAAGCGAGACTGCCTGGGGTGTGGTGCTCTTTCTGGAACATCCTTCCATGGGCGAGGACAGCTTTGCCATTGCCCTGGGCACCCAGCAGGAGACGCAGCAGCAGCTCCTGGGCCGCGGGCCGGCCTGGATGGGCGTGGGCCGCCTGGCCGCCCCCCTGACGGGCGGGGAGACCGCGGTGCACCTAGTGATGGAAGAAGCAGACACCGTGTTCGAAAACGGCGGGCTGCTGCATCTTTCCAACCGCTTTCAGGTGCAGCAGCCGGTGCACGACGCCGTGCGCCCCGGGGATACCGTGCTCTTGGAGCAGGGCCTCTGGCGCAGTGTGGACCCCCTGCATGCCGGCGGGGAGGTGCAGCATCCCTATGGCCTGTACCTGGGGGCTGAGACGGTGCTCACTGTGACCCCAGGCAGCCGGGAGGAATGGCTGCGCATCGCCCACCGGTTGCACCAGGACGAGGTGCTGGCCCAGGGCGATGGTGTCAGCCATGCCCCGGCCCTGGCCACCCTGGTCCACACGGCAGACGGCCTGTGTACCGTCGAGGGCAAAACACCGGTGCTCACGGCGGTGTGCGGCGGCCAGTCCCGCAGCGTGACCGTGAATGCCGCCGGGCAGTGCAGCGGCTATTGCACCGCTGGGCTCCTGCAGGTGGAGACCGGGGTCTGGACGGTGCCCGTCTCCTGGATCACCCCGCCGGATGCCGGTACGGCCGTGACCGTGACCTACCGTGAACGCGCCTACCGAAAGGCCGGCAACGTGGTCACGGTGTTGCTGGAGGAGCAGGTGGGCGGAACCTATGGCACGGCCAACACCGTGGGGGCAGGCTGCCTGGAGGTGGAGGCCCTCCGCGCCCTGGCCGATGGCTGGCTGGTGTCTAGCAGCGGCGGGGCCTACGATCATGCCGGTCATCCTCCGGCCCTGCCTCATGACGGGGTGGAGGAGGACCGCTGGACCCTGACCTTCACCTCCTCCACCAGCTTCTTGTGCACCGGCTTGCAGGAGGGAGACGTGGGGGCTGGCAGCGTGGCCTCGCCGTTTTCTCCCATCAATCCCAATGCAGGCGCCCCGTATTTCGTGTTGGATCCCGCGGGATTTTCCGGACTCTTTGCCGCCGGGGACACCATCACCTTTTCCACCCACCCGGCCGCGGTGCCCATCTGGATGCGTCAGACCGTGCCTGCCGGCGCGTCCGAGGCCTCCCACAATCTCACGGTGCTCGGCTGGTACTGCGAGTAGGGCGGCGGCATGAGCATCCTGATGTGTTTCTCCAACCAGCATGGGCAGACGGGTACCCGAGCCTGGGCAGTGCCCCTGGGGCTGACGGACGGGCAGGCCCTGCATGGCGGCGGAGGCTGGCAGCGGCAGCTTGCCCTGCTGGCGACCTGTTCCGCCGGACGCCGGCGCAGGCTGGTCCTCTCGGCTGTCCTAGGTCGCAGCGGTGTGTCCATGCGGGGGGGATGCGCCTTGATGCAGGCCATTTTGGCCGGCGGCGGTCGCGGCCGGCTGGGGTTGGTGCAGATGGTGTGCACCGGTGCTGCCGGTCGCGTGGCCCTGCCCGGCAGCCTGGCGGCAACGCCGCAGCGGAGCCTGGCCCTGGCCAGCGCCGCCCCTGCCCACATGCGAGGCCGGCTGGATTGCCCGGCGGCGTTCCTGCCGCCGGCTGTGACTGCAGGGCCACGTCGTCGTTTGCTCCTGGCCGGGGCGGACATTACCCA
>JAIWOE010000333.1 GCA_020217165.1 Desulfovibrio sp.
TGGTCAGGGCGGCGATTTCAGCCGGCGTGCAGGCGGCCACCTGGGATTTGGTAAGGGCGGAGAATTGCTCTCCCGTGAAATAGAGAAACTGGTTGACAGTGAGGGCGGAAACCTGCGCGATGGTCAGGGCGGCCAGCTGGGTGGTGGCCAGGGCCGAGACGTGTTCTTCCGTCAACTGGCTGAAGTCCGCCGCCCGCAAGCTTCTGAGCATGGTCGTCGTCATCGCCGAGATGGCGTCGGGACTGTAGGACAGGATGGAAGAGGCGGACATGGGCAGGCTCCATATGTTGCAACGGCGCATGATCTGACGGAACACGCCATGCCGCGAGGGGAAAAGCCTTCCCCGCGGCGGGCGTCTGTGACGAGGAAGAAAATTCCCGCCAGGGCGTATGGAGCAAAGGGCGCGCCAAGATGAATTGGCACGGTATGTTAGCGAGATAGACGGCTGCTGGATGGCAGGGGGGCAACAATTTCCGCCCGAGAAAGGAGCGACGCAGGAGGAGGGAGCGGGGGAGCGGGATGGTTCCCGGCTCCCCCGGCGCGCTGGGGGAGGCCCTACGAGATTTCCACCGTGGGGGCGCTGGTGGAGATGCGCACGTCTTCGGAGGCGCGGTCTTCGGTTTTCCAGCTCATTTCAAAGGAGAACTTTTCCTTGTCCTTTTTCTGGGACACTTCCATTTCAAAGGACAGGATGGACGAAGGGTGCAGCAGCACAGAATCCTGCCCCAGCTGTACATGCACGGTGCCGGCCTTGAGGCCTTTGACGACGTCTTCAAGATACGTGATGACCTGGCCGAGCTCCATGGCTCCGTCGATCTTGACCTTGTTATTCTTGCCCATGGCGATGCCTCCCCGAACGTGGCGTGGGTATGCGGTGGAAGATGATCCATAAGGATGGCCCAGCCCCCATGCGCGGTCAAGAAAAACCGCGTGCCGCCATCGTATCGTAACATTGCTGCGCCGCCCACCGCCCTGCATCGCGCCCGTCATTGGAAATGAAGTTGTAGTCGGTCAAACAATTCAGGGTCCCGGCGGTCCAGGGACAGCACATCGTGCAGCTTGGCCAGCTGCTTTTCCACCTGGGGCAGTTGCTCGTCGTCCCGGACCATCAACCACATGCGGCTTTCACCGCCCTGGCCCGTAGCCGGCACGGGCAAGACCAGGATGCCCTCCAGGTTGAAGGCCCGCCGGGCAAAGAGCCCGCACACGTGGGACATGACCCCCGGATGGTTGTTCACCCGCAATTCCAGCACGATCATGGCGCAGGCGTCGTCCTGTGGGGCACAATTACTGGCGAGGGCTGGCATGGGGGGCCTCCTCCTGGGTATCGCAGAGCATGTCGCAATTGGCGGCGCCCGGGGGCACCATGGGGAAGACGTTTTCCTCCCGGCCGATGGGCATACGCACCAGGGCCGGTCCCGGCGCGCTCAAGGCCTGTGCCAGCACAGCGTGGGGGTTGTCCGCCTCGGCCAGATCCCAGGCCCGCACGCCCATGGCCCGGGCCACGGCCGGGAAATCCACCTGCAGGGTGTATTCCGACGCAAACCCCGGGTTGGAGTAGAACAGCTGCTGTTGCTGGCGCACCAGGCCCAGGGAGTGATTGTCCAGCACCACCACGGTCACGTCCAGCTGTTGTTCGGCGGCGGTGGCCAGCTCCTGGATGTTCATTTGCAGGCTGCCATCACCGGTAAAGCAGATCACCTTGCGGTGCGGCGCCGCCAAGGCCGCCCCCAGGGCCGTGGGCAGGCCAAAGCCCATGGTGCCCAGCCCGCCGGAGGTGAGCCAGCGGCGCGGGGTCAGGTACGGGTGCGCCTGGGCCGTCCACATCTGATGCTTGCCCACGTCCGTGACCACCACGGCTTCGGGGCCGGCCAGCTCGGCCACGGCGCGGATGAGGCCGTAGGGCCGGCGGATGTCCTCTTCACCGGGCAGGCGCATGCCGCACTGGGCCTTGCGTTCCTCCACCCGCTGCCGCCAGGCGCGGCGGGTGCGGGGGGCGATGCGGGGCAACAGGGCCTCCAGGGTCAGGCGCACGTCCGCGGCAATGCCCACATGGGCGGTGCGCAGCTTGTGCAGTTCTGCGGGGTCGATGTCCACATGGACCAGGGCGGCATCGGGGCAGAAGGCGGCCAGCTTGCCGGTGGCGCGGTCGTCAAAGCGGGCGCCCAGGGCGATGAGCAGGTCGGCCTCCTCCAGCAGCAGGTTGGTGGAGCGCGCCGCGTGCATGCCCAGCATGCCCAGGGCCAGGGGATGCCGCGCGGGCAGCGCCCCCAGGCCCATGAGGGTCATGGCGGCGGGAATGCCGGCCCGTTCGGCCAGGGCCCGGGCCAGGTGGCAGGCGTCGGCGGCCACCACGCCACCGCCCAGGTACAACACCGGGCGTTGGGCGGCGTTGATGTGCTCCGCGGCGCGCTGCACGTCCTGGAGATCCGCGGCCCGGGCTGGCTGAGGCTGGCCGGGATCAGGCCAGCGAGACACGGTGCAGATGGCCGTCTGGACGTCCTTTGGCACGTCAATCAGCACGGGGCCAGGCCGGCCGGAGGCAGCAATGCGGAAGGCCACCGGGATCACCTGCAGGAGCTCCTCCACATTGCGGACCAGGTAGTTGTGCTTGGTGATGGGGATGGTCAGGCCGTAGGTGTCCACCTCCTGAAAGGCATCCGCCCCGATGCAACCACTGGGAACCTGCCCAGTGATGCAGATCATGGGGATGGAATCCAGCTTGGCGTCGGCCACGGCGGTGAGCAGGTTCATGGCGCCTGGGCCGGAGGTGGCCAGGGCCACGCCGGGACGGCCGCTTACCCGGGCCATGCCTTGGGCCA
>JAIWOE010000334.1 GCA_020217165.1 Desulfovibrio sp.
AGGCGGTGAGGATTTCTTCCAGCCGTCCCGGTCGGCGGGCAGCGTCGCGGTCCAGGCGGAGCACGGCGGTCTGGTGCTTCAGGTGCCGGGCCAACACCTCTTCCATGCGCTGTGTCCCCTCCCCCATGGGCAGGAAGGAGATGCCCCCGCACTGCGGGCACAGGCAGGGCCACGGCACGCCCTCCCCACAGTAATGGCAGAGCATGCGCTCGCGGCCTTTGTGGTAGGTGAGGCCGATCTGGCATTGGGGGCAGCGCAGCACGTGGCCGCAATCCTGACAATACATGGCCGGCGCATAGCCCCGCCGGTTAAGCAAGATGATGGCCTGTTCCCCACGACGCACGGTTTCTTCCACCATGGCCATGGTTTGCGGGGCCAGCAGCTGTTCGAAGGCCGAGACGCCCTTGATGTCCACAAAGTCGATGGTCGGCAACTGTGCCATCCCGTAGCGGCGGGTGAGGGTCGTCATGGGCAGGGTCCCGACCTGGGCGGCATGGAAGGATTTGACATCCGGCGTGGCCGAACCCAGCAGCAGCAGCGCGCCAACACTCCGGGCCATGACGTAACCCAGCTCCTTGGCCTGATAGGGCAGGCGCTCTTCCTGTTTGAAGGATGCGTCGTGCTCTTCATCGAGGACGATCAACCCCAGATCGTGCAGGGGCAGGAACAGTGCCGAGCGGGCCCCCACCACAACCACAGGCGGCGCGTCAGCTCCCCGGCTGGCCAGCCTGCGGAACTGGGCCTCGCGCCGGGCCGGTGTCTGGGATCCGTGATGAAAGATGACCTCGGCCTCGGGGAATGCCTGGGCGGCGGCGCTGCGCAGGTTGCAGGCCAGGGCGATTTCCGGCGCCAGCAGCAGCACGGAGCGTCCGGCCTGCAGGCATTCCCGGGCCAGGGCCAGGTACACCGTGGTCTTGCCGCTGCCAGTGACGCCATACAGCAACCGCGTCTCGCCCTGCCACCGGTGCAGCACTTCTGTCAGGGAGGCCAAGGCTGCGGTCTGCTCGTCGCTCAGGGTCGGCGGAGGCGCAGAGCCGGCCAGCACGCAGGCAGGGTCGGCCTCGTCCTCAGTCTGGCCAGGGGGTGTCAGCCCTTGGCGCACAAGGCCCATCTCCACCAGCCGGCGCAGACTCTCGCGCACGCCATCGCCCAGGGCCGCCAGGAGCACCGGGGCCGGCACAGGGCCATGCTCCCAAAGATATTCCAAAATTTTCTGCTGATTGACCGCAGCCGGCCGCACAGGCCAGGGCGGATCCTGGGAGAGCCAGCAGAATTGCGTTTCCCGGTATGCCGCCTCGGGCTGCATGGCTCCGGCATCCCAGGCCCGGGCCAGGGTCTGGCGCAAGGTGGCGTCCGCCGTGGCCAGGTCCCGGATGCGGAGGCTGCGCAACTTGGGGATGCCCTGCAGGCGGTAGCGGATGTCTGCCACCTTGAGCCCGGCCGGCAGGACGCTGGCCAGGACCTGTCCCAGCAGCATGCCCTGGCGCAGGGCCAGTTGGCGGAGCACCTCCAGGTGGGCCGGGGCAAAGAGCGGGGTGGCCTCCAGGGGCCAGATGACGGGCTTGAGGGCAATGCCCTCGGGTGCCGCCGCCGGCGCGCCGGCCACGGTATCCCACGCTGCCTCCGGCGGCAGGAGCACCGCGGCGCGGATGGTGTTGCCCAAGGGCACGGCCACCCGCGTGCCGGGACGGTACCCGGCCGCGGATGGCGTCTCTGGAATGCGGTAATGGTAGGCGAGGAACGGCGGCGAAAGCAGGGCCGCGCGCAGGGCAGTCACCGGCAGCCCGGCCGATTATCTGCAGGCGAGCAGGTCCTTGAGGCGATGCATCAAATCGTCGCGCAAGGATTCGTCCTGCAAGGCAAAGTAGATGTTGGCGGTGAGGTATTCGCACCAGTCGCCGGCGTCAAAGCGGGTGCCCCGCATGCGCACCGCCAGCAGGCGGCCCTTGTGGGCCATGGCCTGCAGGGCGTCGGTGAGCTGGATTTCCCCGCCATGGCCGGGCTTGATGGCCTCCAGGTGCTCGAAGATTTCCGGAGTGAGCACATAGCGACCCACGATGGCCATGCGGGAGGGGGCGTCCTTGAGCTTGGGTTTTTCCACCAAATCCCGCACCTTGAACAGGCCGGGGGAGAATTCGTCGCCTTTGATGATGCCATACCGGCTCACCTTTTCCGCCGGCACTTCCATGACGCCGATAACGGGCAGGCGCTCGGACTTGGCCACCTCGATGAGCTGTTTGATGCCCGGCTCGGGGCTGAAGATCATGTCATCCCCCACCATGATGGCAAAGGGATCGTTCTTGACCACTTCCTTGGCGCAGAGCACGGCGTGCCCCAGGCCCAGCTGCAGTTTCTGACGCACGGAAATGATGTTCACCATCTCCGCCACGGCGCGCACTTCCTTGAGGATTTCCGTCTTGCCAGCGCGCTGGAGCACTTCTTCCAGGGAGAAGTTGTAGTCGAAATGATCCTCAATGATCTTCTTGTTCTGGTTGTTGATGAAGATTACGTCGGTGCACCCCGAGAGCATGGCCTCTTCCACCACATATTGGACCACGGGCTTCTTGTAGACAGGCAGCATTTCCTTGGGGATGTTTTTGGTCGCAGGCAGAGACCTGGTTCCCCATCCCGCAACAGGTATGACCACCTTCTTAATCTCCATGATCCATACTCCCTGGGTCGTTCTTTAGTTGCCTTCAATACGCATCGTCATGGCCATGCAACGCGTGCGCGTTGTTGCCCACCCAGGCCGGCAGCAGGCAAGATTATGCCTCAATCATTACCAGTTCTGAATGCCATGGCAAG
>JAIWOE010000056.1 GCA_020217165.1 Desulfovibrio sp.
CCAATCTGGACGAGGAACTGCTGTTCGAACTGGACAAGGAAGCCGGCTGGATCACCCTGGCCGGCGTGGCCACCCTGGGCCTGGCTGGCGCCCTGGGCGCGGCGGCCATGGTGGCCGACGCTTTTGCAGAGCAGTTCAAGCCAGCCCGGCCCGTGGCCACGCCACAATGGCCGACAGTGCCCATGCTGGCCGAACACCTGCCCCGGCCCTGGCAGCAGCGCACGCCCGGGGATATTGTCTGCCATTGCGAGCGGGTAACCCAGGCGGAAATCGAAGCCACCTTCACCTCCCCCCTGCCCCCCGGGGACCTGCAGGGCCTCAAACGCCGCACCCGCGCCGGCATGGGGTTGTGCCAGGGCGACGGCTGCGCCCACGTCACGACCATGCTGGCCGGCCTGGCCAAACCGCCCCTGCGAGTCAAGCCGCCCTACGACTCCCTGGACAAATCCGCACGCAAGAAGGCATAAGGATTAAGCATCATGGCAAAAAAGAAGCGGATTCGCTTTCCGGCCAAGCCTTCGCGGTATGAATTCGATGTGGCCATCATCGGCGGCGGCGTCTCGGGCCTGGCGGCGGCGGCCCAGCTCTCCCGCGTGGCCGAACTGGAAGTGCTGGTCCTGGAAAAGGAAGTGGAGCCCGGCGGCGCGCCCCAACACATCGACAATTATTCCTTTGGCTGGCGCGAATACAAGCGGCCCATGCAAGGCCCCACCTACGCCAAAAAAATGCTGGCCGGGGCCAAGCGGACGGAAATCCTGGGCGGGGTGCAGGCCCTCTCCATCGACCGGGATGGCGGAGACCACGCCATCATCCAGGCCGTGGGGCCGCAGGGCTCCTTTGCCGTCAAGGCCCGGCGGGTGCTGCTGGCCACGGGAGCCTGGGAATCCTCCAGATTTTCCCGCCATCTCGCCGGCGCCCGGCCCCTGGGGGTCATGACCTCGGGCGCGCTGCTCCGGCACATGGCCCTCACCAAGGTGCTGCCCTTTTCCCGCCCGGTGATGCTGGGCTCGGAGTGGGTCTCCCTGGCCTCCATCGTCACCATGCACAAGGCCGGCATGGAACCGCCCGTCCTGGTGGACGAGTGGCCCGCCCCGGCCGCGCCTGCCATGGTGCTCAAGGGACTGTGCAAGAAATATGGCATGACGTTTCAGCCAGATACGCGAGTGGAGCGCATCATTGGCCGTCACAAGGTGGAGGCCGTGGTGCTGGAGCACCAGGGCCGGCGCACCTTGCAGGTCTGCGACGGCGTGCTGCTGACCGGCCGATTCAAACCCGAAGCCCCCTACCTGGCCGGCGGATTTCTGGATGTGGATGCTGGCTCCAGCGGCCCGGTCACGGACCAGTTTCACCGCGTCTACGAGGGTGACAGCCTCACCCCGGTCTATGCCTGCGGCAACCTGCTGGGCCTGGCCAAAAGCTCCTGGGTCTGCTCCAAACAGGGAGAGACAGCAGCCTCCCTCCTGGCCAGGGACATTGCCGGCGACCTGGATCAGGCCCCGGGAGTGCCGGTGCACATTGCCCCGCCCCTCAAATACGTCTGGCCCCAGCGCCACGTGTTCGAGCAGGGAGAGCAATCCCCCAAGTTCTATGTGGATTTCCAGAAACCTTGCACCGGCGTGCTGGCCCTGCGCAGCGACGGCCGCAAGGTGGCGGACCGGTTCCTGGCCCAGGCCATCCCCGGCCGGCTGGAAGTGCTGGAGCCGCCGCCGGCCATGCTGCCGGTACTGCGGGGTGGCACTCGCCTGACCGTGACCCTGGAACACCCAGACGACGGCCCGTTTTAACACACCAGCCTCTGCCGCTTATGGCGTGAGCAATTCCTCAAAAAACACAGTCATGTATTTCCAGGACCGCCTGGCAGCCCGGGCATCGTAGGCGCTGCCCCGGGAAGGGTCCGAACCTGCGGTCGGGTCCGTGAAGCTGTGCACGGCATGGCCCAGGAGCACGGCCTGCCAGTCTGCGCCGGCAGCCTCCATCTCATCCTTGAACGCCAGCAGTTCCGCATCGGGCACGCGGGGATCAATGGCCCCGTGCAGGGCCAGCACGGCGGCCGTCACCGCGCCCGGCGCCGCCGGCAAGGGCGTGCCCAGGGCGCCATGGAACGACGCCACACCCAGCAGGGGCATGCCGACGCGGGCCATCTCCAGCACCACCGTGCCGCCAAAGCAGTAGCCTAGGGCCAGAACCCTGGCCGGGTCCACACGGCCCGTGGCCAGCAGGGCCTGAAAGCCGGCGGCGGCCCGGGCGCGCATGAGGGGCCGGTCCTCCCGAAAAGGAGCGGACAGGGCGGCGGCCTCGGTGCTGTTGGAGGCGCGCACCCCGACGCCGTACATGTCCAGAGCCAGGGCCACATAGCCCATCTCCGCCAGCCGTCGGGCGGTGTGGATGCTGTGCTCGTCCACCCCTTTCCAAGCATGGACCACCAGCACGCCCGGCAGGGGCCCGGTGGCGGCGGGATTGTAGCACAGCCGGCCTTCCAGGGGCACTTCGCCGTGGGTATAGGCCAGGAGTTCTTCGATCACGGCGGCATGGGCGGGCCCGGCCGCAAGGCAACACACGAACAACATCACGATGACGGCAACAACACGGCGCATGGCGTCCTCCACGGGAGATGATGCAAGATGCGTCTGATCCAGGCCATAGGCTACTCCTACGGCACAGGGAAGGCCATGGTCAACGTCGCGACATCGCTCCCCGTCAGGCCGAGATACCGCCGCCGGGGAAAGGCCTTGACGTACTGCTGGCGCATCAGCAATATCACCTCTTCCATGGGGATTGCGTTGGCACCAATCCTCTCCTCCAGGCGCAAGGCTAAGCGAACATGCGACCATGCGGCGTGCGTTGATGCAAGAGATCCACCTTCCGCCTGCCCTGCCCGAACGCATTCCCCTGCACCGCGGCCTGGGCGCGAAAATCGGCCTCACGGTGCTCCTGGTGGAGCTGCTCGTGCTTGCCCTGGTGGCCCACTGGCAACACCAGTCCCTGGACCGCAGCCACGACCGGGCCTTCCTCCAGCGCGTCACCTCCGTGAGCGCCCTCATGGGGCGTGGCCTGCTCAGTTATGAAACCTTGATCGATCCCGGCTACCTGGGGCCCCTGCTGGGCGAGGAGCCCATCATGGCCATGGTGTTGGGGTCGGACGGTCTCATTTACAACGCCATGCCCCCCACCCTGGTGGGCCGGAACCTTGCCGACCTGCCAGGCATGGACCCCACCTGGCTCCAGGAGATGCGCCAGGGGGTGGTCATCCGTCCGGTGGTGGAGGATGGCGAACCCCGCCTGGTGTGCCTGGCGCCACTGCACGCCACCGTGGACCGTCCCCCATTTCTGTATGTCTATTTCAAGGTCCACACCAGCAACATCCAGGTGGAAAAGGCCCGGATGACCCGGCTGTTTGTGCTTGGCGGCGGGCTTGGGGTGCTCATCACCTCGATGCTGTTACTGCTGATTTTTCACCGGCAGCTGTTTTTTCCCATCGCCGCCACGGCCCGGACCCTGCGGCGTCTGGAAGCCGGCGATCTCACGGCCCGGGTGGAGGGTCCCCTGCGGGACGACCAGCTGGGCGCCCTGCAGCGCGGACTCAATGCCATGGCCCAGTCCTTGGATGACTCCGTCGCCCAGCTGCAGCGGGAGATCGCCCAGCGCCGAGGCATGGAAGAACAGCTCCGCCAATACAATGAGACCCTGGAGCAACGCGTCCTGGAGCGCACCCGCGAACTGGAGGACGTAAACCGTCAGCTGCTCCGGGAAATCGCCAGCCGTCTGGACACGGAAGACGCCCTGCGAGAAAGCAACTGCCAGCTCCAGGGGGTGCTGGACTATTCTCCCACGGCCATTTTCCTGCTGGATGCCGACCACCGGGTGATCCTGTGCAACGTGCGCTTTGCCACGCTCTACGGCCTGCCGGATTCGGCGGTTGCCCGGGAGCTGGCGGAACCGCAGCTGGAGGCCCTGCTGCCGGCAGAGGTGGCCGCGGGCATCCTCAGGGCCCAGGAGCTGGTGCGCCGCTCTGGCACGGCCCACACCTTTGAGGAAACCATCCCCAGAGGCGACGGCTTTGCCACCCTGATGACCACCGTCTTCCCCATGCGCGACGCCCTGGGACGCATCTGGGCCGTGGGCTCCATTGCCACGGACATCACCGACCGCAAACGGCTGGAGGCAGAGCGCCTGCGCGCCGGCCAGCTGGCCTGCCTCGGTGAGCTGGCCGCCGTCGTAGCCCATGAAATCAACAATCCCATTACCGGCATCATCAATTATTCCCAACTCTTGCTCGACGATGCCCAGGGCGACGCCCGCCCCCTGCTGGCAGGCGTTATCCAGCAGGCAGAGCGAGTGGCAGCCATCGTGCGCAGCCTGCTGTCCTATTCCAGGGTGGACGAGGAGGCCTTTGCCCCCGTGGAGGTCACGGCCGTTGTCGAAGACAGTCTTTCCCTCTCCCGCTACCGCCTGGAGCGCGAAGGGGTGCAGGTGACGGCCATGGTGGAGGCCGGGCTGCCTGTTGTGCGCGGCAGACCCCGCGAGCTGCAACAAGTGCTGTTGAACCTGCTCTCCAACGCCCAGCATGCCCTCATGGAGCGCCGACGGCAGGACCCCCAGGCCGTTCTGCGCTGCGCCGTCCGCGCCATGCGCCTGGAAGACGGCCGGGTGGCCCTGGAAGTGGAAGATACCGGAATTGGTATTCCCCAGGAATTGCTCCCCAAAGTCATGCTGCCCTTTTTCACCACCAAGCCGCAGGACCACGGCACCGGCCTGGGGTTGTCCATCAGCCGGACCATCGTGGAAGCCCACGGGGGCGAGCTGACCCTCCGCAATGTGCCAGGCGGGAACGGCAGGGATGGAGTGAATTCCCCGGCCCGAGGAGTCTTGGCCCGGGTAGTGCTGCTCCCCTGGATCGACAAGGTCTGAGCCCCCGCCGAATCTGGGGCTTTTTTCCATCATGCGGTCTTGACAGCATGACCCGAACGCATGGTAGGGATGGGGACAGTTTTTTTCACGGCGAGCTCCCGGTTGCGGCAATTGGTTTGCACAATGCTCCCGGCTGATTGCAGTGTTCGATGCAGACGCGCAATCCCGCACGCGCTTCCAAAACCCCGGGTCGGACTGTGGCCCCGCTGCTGCCGACCCTTGTTGCAGCACCATAACATAAAGAAGGAGTCGAACCCATGAAACGGACTGTGTTGGCCACCATGGCCGCCGCCTGTCTCGCGTGCACGGTGGCCCTGCCCTCCCTGCATGCCGTGGACGTCCCTGCCGACGGTGCCAAAATCGATTTCATCGACGGCGGCGATAAGAACCTCGTTGTGATCTTCAATCACTCCACCCACAAAGACGTGAAGTGCGAAGATTGCCACCACATGCCCGGCGAAAAGCAGTACGCTGGCTGCACCACCGACGGTTGCCACAACATCCTGGACAAGGCCGACAAGTCCGTGAACTCCTGGTACAAAGTGATTCACGACGCCAAGGCCGAAACCAAGCCCACCTGCATTTCCTGCCACAAGGACCTGGCTGGGGAAGACAAGGATCTCAAGAAGAAGCTCACCGGCTGCAAGGGTTCCGCCTGCCATCCTGGCTAGATCGGCGCTTCCGGGGCTCTCCCTGCGCTTGCTTACCCCATGACGGCAACGGCCGGCAGGATCGCAAGGTCCTGCCGGCCACGCATTTGACCGCCGCCCCGGATCCCGGTATCACCAGCCCGACATTCCACCCCAGGAGACCGCCCATGGCTGCCGATTTCCGCTCCCTGCTTGTCCTGCTTGATGCCGATGACCCCACCATCCGCCGCTATGACGATATCCGCATTGGCGACTGGTTCCTGCTCTCCATCCAAACACGCCCCCTGTATGACGATTCCCCCATGGAGCTGGCGGACCCCGCCACCTGCGATGCCTTTACCCTCTCCCTTATGACCCAGGGCGGCGTCATCAGCTACGGCAGCTGGGGCGTGTGGGAAACCCTGCAGCAAAAGCCCTGGGCCGCGCGCTTCCGCCAGGAGCTGCCGTTGCTCCTGGTGGCCGAGGACGTGCCCGCTGCGGTGGTGCAGGAAATCCTGGACGACCTGACGGAATTCGCCGCCAACAACACGCCGCCGGTGAACAAGAAAAAAGGCCAACTGGCCCAGGACGCCGCCTAGCGTCTTGTCCAGGAAGCAGGTTGCCCCCTGAGTGCACCGCAATTTTGGCGACGCACCACGAGCCCCCTTCCCATCACGCACCTTTCCGCAAAAGCAGACGCACGTGCAAGATATCGTCCTCATCCGCATTTCCGGCGAAGACCGGCCCGGCCTGCTGGCCGAACTGTGCGAGGCCATGGCTCAGAATGACGTGGAGATTCTAGACGTGGGCCAGTCCGTCATCTACGATTCCCTGAACCTCGGCATGCTCATCCGCATTCCCCCCGAGGCAGAGCGCGCCCCCGTGCTCAAGGACATCCTCTTCAAGGCGCACGAACTGGGGGTGAGCTGCAAGCTAACTCCCATCAGCAAGGAGCACTACGCCCACTGGGCGGAAACCCAGGGCCGGCGGCGGCACATCGTCACCCTCCTGGGCCGGCGCATTGTGGCCGCCCAGGTGCAGGCCCTGGCGGAGGTGCTCACCCGGCACGGGCTCAACATCGAGGTGGTCACCCGCCTGTCCCACCCCGCGCCCCTCCATTCCCCCGCGGACCAGCCGGCCCGGGCCTGCGTGGAACTCAAGGTCAGTGGTGCGCCCGCGGATTCCGCGGCCCTCAAGCGGGAGTTCCTGGCCGTGGCCGGCAGCCTGGGGGTGGACATCGCGTTTCAGGAAGACAACGCCTTCCGCCGCAATCGCCGCCTGGTGGCCTTTGACATGGATTCCACCCTGGTGGCCGGCGAGCTCATTGACGAACTGGCCCGCGAGGCCGGCAAGGCCGAAGAAGTGGCCGCCATCACCGCCGCCGCCATGCGTGGCGAGCTGGACTTCAAGGCCTCCCTGCGCAAACGGCTCTCCCTGCTCAAGGGCCTGCCCGAGGCCTGCCTGCCCGAGGTGGCGGCGCGCATTCCCCTGAATGAAGGGGCGGAACGACTCATCGCCACCCTCAAGTCCCTGGGGTACACCATCGCCATCATCTCCGGCGGATTTACGTACTTTGGAAATCATCTCAAGGAGATGCTTGGAGTAGACTACGTTTTTGCCAACGAGCTGGAAATCAGGGACGGCCAGCTTACCGGCGACGTGGTGGGCGAAATTGTGGATGCCGAGCGCAAGGCCTTGCTGCTCAAGACCATCGCCACGCAGGAAAAAATCAGCCTGCAACAGGTGGTGGCCGTGGGCGATGGCGCCAACGACCTGCCCATGCTCAACCTGGCCGGCCTGGGCATTGCCTTCCATGCCAAGCCCACGGTCAAGGAAGGAGCCCGCCAGGCCATCAGCACCCTGGGGCTGGATTCCATCCTCTACCTCCTCGGCCTGCGCGATCAGGACGCACCCACGGCATAGGGGCAGAAGAATCGGGGACGTCCGGGGATTATCCCCCCAGCACCGCTTCCCGCTGGGCCGTTCCCAGGAAGATGCCCCGGGGAGGGCGGCCATCCGTGGGATCAAATTCCGTAAACTCCAGCCGCCAGCCCTCGTCCCCATTCTCCAGGGGCAGCACCTCGCCATCCCTGGTCAGGCGCACCTGCACCCGCCGCACTTTCAGAAAGCGGCGAGGCGCACGTAAAAAGCCGTCCACCTCCCGCAGCACCTCCTCGGGATGCCCCAGGGTCACGTCCGCCACTTCCAGGTCATGGTCCAGATCGGCCACCAGCCGGGCCAGTTCCTCCAGGGTGTTCCGTCCCGCCTCTGTCTCCCCCATGAGCCCGTGCATGGCCTTGAGTTGCAAGGAAAGGGCCTTGTGCTTGGCGGCCAGCACGGCGCGGGTGTCTGCCAGTTCCTTGCGGTGCAGCTTTTCCTGAATCACGTGGTGCAGGGCCGCGGAAACCAGATACCGCAACCCGGCACGCTGCAGCCCGGCGCGGGTGGCCTCCAGGTCTGGGTGAGGCTCCAGCAGCCGGTGCTCCCGGAAAGTGAGGGTTTCCATGCGCTCGTCCTTGAGCAGCACCTCGCCGTGCATGCGTGGGCCAAAGGTGGTACGGCGGTCCGGGGTGGCCGTCACGGCAAAATAGGCCCGGGGGGCGGCGGTGGTTTCAAAATACCGGCGCAGGCCCGCTGCCGGAGACTGCAGGAAGGCATCCAGCTCGTCAGGCGTGGCAAAGATGGCGTTGACCGTTGGGTCCGTCTGCCACTGGGTGCGGGAAAACAGATGCGCTGCCCCCAGGCTGGCCGTGACGGCCTCCACGCGGGCCCCGGCCACCTGGCAGGCCAGGGCCAGCCGCAAGCGCCACCCCCTTGCCAGGCGCAACTCCTGCGGGCCGGTGCGGAACTGATCTTCCACCATGTCCCAGGTGCGGCGACGTTCCAGCCCCCGGCGCCACCCGGAGACGGTCACAGCTTCTGCCATCGAGGCGAACATCGGCCACATGGGTATCCTCCAGGGTGGTTGGGCCCGGTTTCCTTGGATTGGGAGGATACCACACCCCAGGGCGGCCGTGGTGCGAAAGATCTGCCCGCTGCACAAAAAAAACCGCCCCGGAGGGCGGCTGCAGGCGTGTGCAGTTGGAGGGGGCAGTAATCAATGCCTTTCGGCGGGCAGGCCCGGCCCCATGCTCAGGCCGACTTCAGCGTCCCAGGGTCGTGGATGCGAAGCGCGCCCCAAACGCCAGTGGGCCAGCATGCTGAGGCCGATACAGATTGCAATCACGGTCAGATACATCATGGTCACCTCCGTCTGGATCGGGAAACACCCCGAACATGGCGCTGCGGCTGGATGGACTCGCCGCGCTCCCCCGCCCCCCCCGCCCCCCGGGAGGGCTTCCCGGCTTCAGGGCTTCCCGCCACCCGCGATGGCTTTGAGCGACGGGAAGCACCTGAAAAACCAAGGAGGTGTGTGGAGGAGACTCGTTCATGCAGCGCTGGGATAGAGGTAGCCAAATGCGTGCCAACTACGCAACATTCATACATCCTGGAATATTTTTCGCCCACTCCCAGGCATTGCCCGCAACAATCCTACCATATTGTCGCGTCGTGTCATCCCGGCACGACAAAAAGGTAGTCCCCTTCCTCATCTCCACGCCCGCACCTCCGCCAGCTCCCCGCGCACCAGCTGGGCCACGGCCTCCAGGCTCTCCAACCGGTCCCGGTCCACCTGGCTGGCCGTGCCCGCCACCATGGCCCGCAGGGGGCGGATGGCCAGGGCGTCCAGGTCGGCCAGATCCTGCAGCAGGGCGGCGCGTTCCAGGCGGGCCAGCACATCCGCATCCATGGCCCCACGCGGGTCCATTCCAAGACTGCCGTCCTCCCCGCGAAACCACCCGGCCATGTCATCCGGGGCGTACAGGTATTCCGCCCCCGCAATCTCCGGCATGGGCATGTGGTCAAAGCGCTCGTACACAACCTGTCCGTCAACAATGGCGTATTGCATGGCGTCTCCTAAATGATGGTGCTGTAGGCATCCGCACTAGTAGAGGTGGCGCAATCCAGGATGTTCACCGTCCCCACTCGCTGGATCATAGCAGCAGTCGCCGCATGGATGCCAACAGTACCAGTCACCGTGCCGCTGCCGGCGCTGTTGGGGTCGATGGTGATGGGATAGGTGTTTCCATACAAGGACACAAACGTGTTGCGGTCCGCTGAGATACCGCGCCCGGTAAAGTCCAGCACCTCACCACCATACATCCTGAACATGGCCTGGTTGATGACAAAGACTCCATAGTTGCCGCTCCGGATGCGCACCGGCTCGTTCTGGTTCGTCACGCCTAATGTCAGAAACGCCGCATTGCCGTCCACGAGGACCACCCACGTCCCGGATACGTTGGAGGCATGCGATATTTCCAGGTTGCAAATTGCCAGACGCGAGGTAACAGTGATTCTGCCGCTGGTAAGGTGCAGCCGCGTCGTGTCTCCTGTGCCATCCCCCATGCCACGGCCCCGGATGGTGATGCGCGCGCCATCCACGTGATCCAGGGAAATGCCGCTAGAGAGCGTAAACACCCCGGCTCCCAACTGCACCGTCACGAATGCCGTGCTGGCGATGCGCCGCATGGAGAGCCACTCCATGGCCCGGATGAGAGTCAAAAAGGGCGCGGCCTCGGACCCGTCGCCGGTGGTGTCGTTGCCCGTGGTGCGGACATGGATGACGGTGTTCATGGGGATCACCGTGACCACGTTGGCGGCCCACCCCAGCATGTCCGACAACAACACATATTGCGGATGGTCATTGTTGCCCAGGCCCGTCAGGGCGCTGTGATCCGTCGTGCCCGGAGGACCTGGAGGGCCTGGCTCACCCTGCACACCCGGGACACCCTGCGCCCCTTGTGGGCCACGAGCGCCAGTCAGGGGATACCACACGCCGCCAATCAGGATGTATCGCTCCACGATCTCCGGGAAGGGAACTTCGACAAAGGAATCAAGCGCGCCATGATAGATTTTGCCCTGCACCGGGTCAAAATACGTCATGGCATCAAACGTGTACGCGCCGCCGGACGACGTTGTTTGTGACGAGGATGTCAACCCATTGCGGGTTACAGACGCAAAAGAGGTGCTGCCGGTAAACGCCTCAACACCGTGCAGCAAGACCGCGGTAAATTCACTGGTGACAAAATTATTCCAGGCGTCAATGCTCGGGAGCATATGCCTGACAACCCCCAACCAGTAGCTGGCGCTGCCTCGTACCTTCCTATTTGCCGCGGCTGGCGAGCCGACAAGCGACCAGTTCATAAGTGGGCCGGAAATAATAAAGTTCTTCTTTCCAGCCGGTTCGTAAACAGTGGGCAGCGTCGCCGTACTAGCAAAGTACCCATCGCGGCAAGGCCCGTAGCCACCGGCGGACAGCTCAAAGGCCACGGTCATCCAATCAGCCACCGTAGGAGCAACGCCCTGCACAGTGCGCACGTAGATCGTCCCGTCAGGGTGCGCCAGCGCGTCCGGAGGAAGCCCTGTTCCAGTAAGCACAAGGGCGTCACGCTGCACCGCGTGCAGGCGTCCATCCTCGCCCAATCCAAGCATTCGCATTGCGCCTCCCGCATGCTGCAATGAAAACCAGGGAGCCCCCCGGCCCATGTTGTTACGACAAGGTGACGGGCAGCTCCGGCAAAAAGGCCAGCTCCGTGGCGGACAGGCGCGTCCCCACCGCCTGCACCACATTGCCCGCGCCGCTGGGGGCCGTGGCCGTGGCCTGCCCGGCCGTGGTGCTCAGGTACATGCGCGGGCCGCCAGACAGGCCCGTCAACCCCGTCACAATGCCCGAGGCGTACACCGTGGCGTTGTTGCCCATGGACGCCGCCGCCAGCACAAAGCCGTGGGCCTCTTTGCCCTGGGTGGTGGCATCGGCCTTGCGCACCTTGAGGGCGCCGGCGTCATCAAAGATATTCACCAGGTCCCCGGCCGCCAGGGTTTCCGCCGCCGGCAACAGCTTGGTTTCCGCGCCAATGCCCGTGGGCAGCATGGACATATCTACTTTGCCCGTGGCGTCCAGGGCCACGATCTTCCCGGCGTCCGCCGCGCCGCTGGACGCCTGCGAGGCCGCCTCTTCCACGATGCGCCCGCCGCTGTGCTTCAAATACTTGTGTCCCGCCATGATGATGACTCCTTAGAAAAAACGTGGTTGCAAGGTAATGACCATGCGCGTGGGGCTCACGGCCTGGCCAATGACGACGATTGGGCCTGTTGCCGGCGGCTCCTGGGACAGTTGCCCCACCCCGACAAGATACACCGGCGCGTCCGGCGTCCAGTTCCAGGAGGGCTCTTCCATGGGGCCGCTGTCCCGGATGGGCACGGGGTCCCCGGCCAGGGCCGCCCCAGTGGTCAGTCCCACCAGGGCCAGGCAGTCCGCCTCCAGGGACTGCAGGGCATAGTAGGCCCGGCCGTCCGGCCCCAGGCGCACGGCCCGGTGCCCGCCCACATCCTCCCCGGCCACGGCGGCCACGGGCTCATTGGCGACGATGACGCGACGGTCGATGTGCACCTGGTCCCCCAGCCGCAGGGCAATGGATTCCTCCAGCACCTGCACGGCCACGGGACGATCCTCGGTGACGATGACCAGCGCCTCGCTCATGGCGCCACCCCCGAGAGGGCATCAGCCACCACCAGTCGGCCCACGGCCCAGACGCGGGGGCCGTCCCCGGCCTCCCACACCGCCCTGAGTTCACAGCCCCAGGTCCCCGCCGGCAGGGCCGCCGTCTGCTCCGGCGTGAGCACCAGGGCCGTCTTGCCCGCCGCGGCGTCCTCGTGCGCTGTCACCTGTACCTGCAGCAGGGGCGGATGGCCCTGTTCCACCGGGCCGGCGGCCACGGTGAACACCAGCCGCGCCCCGGTCAGGTCCACGGGCGCCGGCGGATTCCCCGCCTGCACCTGGATGGCCCAGCGCCGGCCGTCACCCCGGAACACCGGGGCCTGTGCCGCGCCCAAGAGAAACTGTTCACGCATGGAAAGACCTCCAGGGGGAAAGAAGCATGACCAGGGGGGGCAGCGCCCCCCTGGACCCCTGCACAGGGGGTCCGGGGGAACAATGTTCCCCCGGGAACAGGCCGTTTCTTCGTCGTCTGCCTCATGGCCGCACCTCTACCCGACGCACAAACGGCTGCTGCCCGGTGTGCAGCCAGTACTCCGAATTGGTCTGGCGCCGCACCCATTGGGCCGGGGTGAAGCCGCCGGGCGGGGGCGCGAGGACGCTTGCGGCGCTGCCCGGAGCATCCCAGATGTTCCAGACGGCCTGCCAGCCGCCGGACACGTGCCAGGGCCGCAGGGGCTGGGCCAGCTCCAGGGCCACCAGCAGCCGGTCCGCCGGGGTCCAGGGCCGGGGCAGGTCAAACCAGTCGGATACCAGGGGGCCATCCACGGCCACGGGATAGTCCCGGCCCGGGAATGGCGCCGGCACGGGCGCGGCCTCGAAGGTATGCAGCTCGCCATGGGCCGCAAAGCCCACCCGCAGGCCGGCCAGGGTCCAGCAGCGCACCCCGCCGCCGGCATCGGGGATGCCGGACACCCAGGGCAGGTCATGCCAGCACAGGGCCAGGCGCGCCTGACGGGCGGAAGCGGGCAGGGCCGCTGCGTCTGCCGTCGCCAGGGCCTGCCGGGGCAAGAGGATGCGCACGTGGGACCCGGCGGGCAATTCGAAGGAATACCCGGTGCGGCGGTAGCCCACGTTGCCCCCCAGGACCTCATAGACGGGCGCGCCGCCAGTGTCAGGACTTGCTGTCGAGGACGGCACATACTCCAGCCCCGCCAGGGCCAGGGGCGCGCCATCGCCCGGGGCCAAGGGCGCTTCGCCATCCGATTGTTGCGGCCCATGCCACCAGGCCCAGCCCGCCTGGGGGGCCAGGAGGCCCCGGCCATGCCGGGGGATGGCCGCGCCGGCCGGGCAATCCAGGGTCAGCAACAGATTGGGCGGCGGGGACGCTGCCGCCGGGCCTGGTGGCAGGGCCAGGGGGATCACGTCGGAGCGGGCCGGCGCCCCCGGGGCCACCGTCACGCCGGGCTGGCCGGCAAACGTCACCGCCACGGATTCCCCGGCAACAGTTCCCAGCCGGGCCGCCGTCACCTCCCAGGGAACGCCGTGGAGCGCCTCCCCGGGCTGGAGCACCAGCCGCAGGCCTTGCAGTTCCTGGCCATTCTGGGAGGGCAGCTCCAGGGCCGCCCCGGGAATCCGCAGGTGCAATCTGACGGGTTCGGCCGTCACCTCCGCGCTGTCCCAGGCCACGGGCCACATGGGCGCCGCCGCCCGGTACACGGGCAGGGCTTCGCCGTCCGCCACTTCCAGCGTCGCCACAAAGGGCAGGGTCGAGGCTTCGGCCATGGACCAATCCACAAATTCCGCCAGCCCGCGGGGGGCCGTCTCCTGGCAGGCCCGCCGGCCTGGTCCCAGGTAGAGGCGCGCCCCGGTGCCGCCCTCCACGGCAACGCAGGGCAGGTATTCATTCCAATCCCCGGGCCCGGACAGCACCACGGAGAGGACAAGATCCTGCCCCGCCGTAAGGGCCAGGGTCGCGGGGTCCGACATGCAGACCTCCCCGGCCCGGGCGGCGGCGGTGGTGTCCCCCCCAAAGGTCAGGACCACCTGGCTGCCGTCATAGTCCCAGGGTTCGGCGTCAGGGGCCAGGGACCGATGCCCCAGCACCACCCGCCCCAGGACGTAGCCAAAGGGCATGGTGGGGGTGATGAGCCCCCGGGGCAGGGGCAGCAGGCCCAATCGCACCAGGCGCGGCTGCCCGTCCCCCAGCCTGACCCGCGCCCCGGGGATGACCACCCGCACGGTGGTTTCCTCCCGCGCGGGATACCCGGTGTGACTGTTGCCTTCGGGCCGCGGGTCCAGCACATGCCGCCAGGTCAACGCGGGCAGGCTCATGCGCCACCCCCCTCGGTCCATTCCAGCTCCAGGGCCACGGGCGGCGGAGGCGGCACGTTCTCCCCGCCACCCCGCTCCAGGCGAAGTTCTTCATCCTCGTCCGCGCCGGCAGGGGGGCCCGCCAGCAGCAGCACGGCGTTGCCCGGCCGCCACGTTGCCGCGTCCACCAGGGGCTGCAGCAGGCCGGCCAGGTCCGGCAGGGGCGCGTCCGGAGGCGGCGGGTCAAAGTCCCAGCCTCCGGCCGGTGTCCAGCCGGCCCAATTGTAGGGCCAGCTCGTGGCCCAAGGGCCAAAGGCGCTGACCATGGCGTCATAGCTCTGTGTCCAATTGCCCTGGACGATGCACCAGTCGTAGATTTCCTCCACAGTGGCCATGATGGCCGCCATGCCCTCGGGGGTGGACGGGTCTCGCTGGCCATGCCATGTCAGATTCCCCCAAAACAGGGCCACGGCATCCGCCTGGACGGTGGTCAGGCCGGGCGTTTCCGCCACGTCTGCCACCAGCTCCTCCAGCACCAGGGACAACGCCTCGGCGCTGCCAGGGGGATCGGCATCCACCACCCCGTCGCCGGGATGATGCGCTCGGAACCGCCCGCCCCCCACCAGTTGCAGCCCCGTGAGGGCCACCCGGGTCAGGGTCGCCCCCTGGGGCACGGCCAGGCCCCGGAAGCACCACCAAGCATGCAGCCCCCGGTACCCGCCGCCGTAGACGTCGGGATGCTCCCCGGGCCGGTGCCAGGTGAGGCGGAGGTCGTGGGAGTGATGCAACTCCAGTTGCCCGGCGTCCCACGGATGGGCCAGGGGAACCACCTGCGTGGGCATGGGCTAATCCTCCACCTGCAGGGTGGTTTCCGACAGGGCGCCGCCCGCCAGGGTCACGGCGTTGCCCGCGCCGCCCAGGCTGGTGACATGCAACACCAGGATAGCTGCGCCGCAGGTGTCCCACGCCAGCACCGGGGCCAGGTAGTCGCCGCCGCCGGCGCTGTCCCGTAAGGCGCTGGCCTCGCTGGTCCGGGGCTCCAGCATGCCCGCCACATATAAGACGGCGTTGACTTGCCGCAGCACCACCGGCGTAATGACGGCCACGCCATCCGGGGCCGTGTGCCGGGGGCCACCACCAGCCGGTCACAGTCCCCCACGGCCACCAGGGAGGCCCCGTACCAGGCGTTCACGGCATGCACGGACGAGGCGGGCAGCGCCACCGGGTCCGGTGTGGCCACGGCCGAACGCAGCACGCGGGACCAGTCGGGCAATTGCCGCGAGGCGAAGTCCACCAGCTGAATGACGCGGCTGTCCCCCGTGGCTGTGGGCTGCACGGCGGTGCGGGTGGCGATGACGTCGCCGCCGCTCACGGCGCTGCGAATGCGGGTGCCAAGTTCCATAGAAGGCTCCTTTGGGGGAGTGCTTGGGGGAGCAGGGCTCCCCCCAAACCCCCGCCAATGGGGTGTTATATGTCCCCCCTGTCGCAGGGGGCCCGGGGGGGCGCTGCCCCCCCGGCATGCTCCTCTCTTCCTCCGCCCTTCTTCTCCCTCTCCTGGCTACGCCTCCGGGAACGGGTACGGCGCGGGGGTGATGGCGCTGCCGGCGTAGCGGGTCACGCCCTTGGTGATGCGCAGGGCCACCAACAGTCCGCTGAAGTATCGGGAGGCGTTGTCCCCGGCCCGGCCGATGCCCAGGGGGGACACCAACGTGCGCGGGGCGCCAGAAAAGCTGACGATGCCCTCCCGCACGCCATTGACGTACAAGGCCAGGTGCGTGCCCGTGAACACCCCGGCCAGGTGGTAGAGGGTGTTGGGGGCCAGGACGCTGGAACCCAACACGCTGAAATTGGTGTTGCTGGCGTTGGCCACCAGGAATTGGGCCTTGCCGTTCACCAGCTGCAGCTGCCAGGGCGTGTAGGCCCCGCCGCTGTTGCGCACGCCGCACCAGGTTTGCGAGGCTCCGCTGGCGGGCACGGTGTCGAACTGCAGCCAGGCTTCCACGGTGAATTCGGCATCAGGATAGAAGGCGTCGGACTGGGGCACGCTCAAATAGTCCCCGCTGCCGTCAAAGCGCAGGGCCGGCACGGGCAGGGCGGCCGTGTCCACGGCCACGTCTCCGTACCGGGTGACGGGTTTGCCTGTGGCATCCAGCACGGGCAGGGCGGCCGGGGCGTTGAGGCACAGTTGCACGAACTCGAAGGACGCATCCACGGTGCGCCAGGCCAGATGCAGGCGCGGGGCCTGTTCTGGCAACGCGTCCACCCCCAGGCCGCAGCACAGGAGGGAGGCCGCCAACGCCGGCTCCTCCGGCGTCAGGGGGGTCTGGTCCAAACAATGCAGGGTCAGACTGCTGCCGGGGTTCCAGTGGGGATGGGACAGCGCCTCCTGCACCACGTCCGTGAGGTCCGGGGAGGTGAGCACCTGGCCCGGCGCGGCGTCCCGGGGCAGGGACCAGGCCACGGCGGCGGTGGTGCCGGGCACGGCGTTCCAGTCGTCAAAATTGCGGGGCCTCGAGGCATCGCCCAGGGCGCTGGCCTGCAGGGTCAGGGTGATGTCCTGTTGCGGATTGAACAGGCGGCGGTCGTGCAGGGCCTGGGGGGACACCGTCAGCTCCAGGGCCGCGGCGGTGACCTCCACCCCGGCCGGGATGGGCAGGTCCTCAAAGGTCAGGCAGGCGGCATGGCGCTTGTAGCCCGGCACCGGGGGCCACACCCCCAGGCGGATGACGGCTGCGCCGTGGGTCAGGCGGTTGTCTTCGGCCACCACCTGCATGACGTCGGCCCGGTGGCGCACGGGGAACACGGCGGCTCCCGTGGGCAGGGGCTCAACGGTGACGGGTGGGGCGGCTTCGCCGGCTGCTTCAACAGCGCCTTGGGATATGGCTGGGGGCGCATTGCCCGTCACCTGGCACGCCACGCCGAAGAACCAGCGCGGGCCAGCCCCGGCCGGGGCGCGCACGCTGGTGTAGGCCTCGATCTGCAACGCGTCGGCCACGGTCCAGATGGGGGTGAACAGGCCATATCCTGTTCCGGCCCCGGCAAAATACAGGCCGATGATCTTGAACTGCCCGCCGATGAGCCCCAGGACCACGCTGCCCGAGTCCCCGGGCTGGTTGGTGACGCCGCCGGAGGCCCCCGCGGCAAAGACCATCTGCCCCGTGAACACGGCGGCCAGGGTCTCCACAAACCGGGGCACGGCGTCCTGTTCCCAGCCGGGCAGGCGGGAATAGACATCGCCATAGCTGATGGTGCTGGCGGCGCTGGTGCTCAAGATGGTGCCCAGGGCCGGGGGCACGCGCCCCGTGGTGCGGCCGGCCTTGTAGATGGGCATCCCCCGCACCACCTCAGCCCGGGTGGCAAAGGGCAATGGCCCGGCGGTGATGTCCAGCATGCCCCAGGCGGCTTCCACCCCCGCATCCAGGGCAATGAGCCCGCCGTCCACGGTGTTGGCCGGGGCTGCAGGGAATTTCACCACAACATCCGGGAAGGGCCAGACGGCAAACCCCTCGTCAGGAACACCATTTGGATGGTCCAGGCGGGTGGCCTCGGCAAAGGCCAGGGGCGCCATGCGCTTGGCCACGCCAATGCGGTCGCGTTCAGGGTGCCCCGTGTCCGGCACAGCGGGCTGGTGCACCACCACGCGGCTGGGATCGTTCTCCCCGAACCAGGGACGGCCGTAGGACGGATGATAGGCCAGCCCCAGGCAATGGTTTTTGGTCAGCCCCACCAGCCGCCCGTCCCCGGCGTCCCGCACCACGGCCCCCAGGGTGCCGGCGGCTTCGGCGCACCAGGGCCAGCGGGCATGAAACATGGAAATGCCGCCCACCAGGGGCCGATGCCGGGCAATGGCCCGGTCGCAGCCAAGGTCGCGGACCTCGGGGCAGTTGCGGCGGGGCCGGGCCGTGGGCCGGGGCATGGTCACCACATCCGTGGGCACGCTGCCCCCTGGCCCCATGAGACGGGGGGGAACGACCGCTTCGGGGGGCAGCTCGTGCAGGGGCACCTTTTTAGGCACGGCCACCACCACGGCGGGCTGCCCCGTGTCCTTGCCGCCGGTGGTCTTGGTGCCGGCCATGACCAGGGTGGCGCCGGTGCGGGCCATGAGGTCCCGGGCCTGTTCCGCCACCATGGATTCCACACGCTGCATGCTCATTTAGACCGCCCAGTCCGGCGTGGTCTGGCCGGTGTTGGGGTTCGAGCCGGGCACGGGCTCCCAGACGGCCAGGGCCGCGCCGCCCAGGG
>JAIWOE010000057.1 GCA_020217165.1 Desulfovibrio sp.
CCCCCGCTGCTCCCGCTGCGGCTGCGGCCAGCCCCTTGGCCGCGCGATACGGCCTGGGCGGGCAGGCGGCGTCCGCTGCTGCCACCGGCCCTGCCGGCGGGCCCGAGTTTGGCGCCGTGTGTTTTGATACCCGCCAGACCGACGTGCAGTCCGACGCCTCCGGCACCGTGGACGCCCTGGGGCGCATGCTTTCCATGTCTCCGCATTTGCGATGCATCCTGGCGGGGCACACGGACAACGTGGGCAACGCCGAGGTGAACCTGCGCATCTCCCGGGAACGTGCCGAGGGCGTGCGGCAGTACCTGCTCACGAAATACAATCTCAAGGCCGAGCAGCTGGAGGTGCAGGCCTTTGGCAAGAACGCCCCCGTGGCCAGCAACGAGACGGAAGAAGGCCGTCGGCTGAATCGCCGGGTGGAGTTCAAGATACTCGAAATCCAGTGAGGCTTGCGGGGGGAGAGGGGGCTGCGTCTGTGATGGAGACGTATTCGGGGTGAACCCTCTTAAGAAAGGGTTCACCCCGGGCGCGTGTTGCAAGGTGATGCTGTCATCTCCTTATTTCGGAGAGGACCGGAACGCTAGCAGCCCTCGCCGCCGCCACCGCACCCCATCTTGCAGCCGCCCTTCTGTTTGCGGAATTGGGAGAGGTCGCCGTGGCCGTAAACGGCGGCCAGACCCTGGTCGATGAGTCCCTGCATTTCGTGGCAGGCCAGGCCGGATTCCTCCAGCACGGCCCGGGGCGTGGCGCCCATGGCGGCGCAGAGCACGGCCCTGCAGTCCTTGAGCAGCTCCGCCACCATCAGCCAGCGTTTGGGGCCAGAGGCCCGGGAAGGGGCAGGGCGCTCCTCGACGAGTTCGTAGCAGCCTTCCGCCGTCTGGTTCCAGATCTGAAACCGCTCGGTCTCGCCCAGGTGGCGGTTCACCAGCAGGCCCTCCTGGGTGCACACGGCCACGTACGGTCTTGTTTCTTCCACGGGCAGCTCCAGCTTGCTGCAGGCCGAGAGGCAGCCGGCCAGTTCCTTGGTGCGGTCGTCGGTCAGCAGGCCCACGGCATCGGCCCGGCAGCGCTGGCAGTGGCGCATCTGGGGCAGGTGCTGTTCCATGGCGTCGCGGATGGCGTCCAGCTTGACCTTTTTGGGTTCCTCGATGTTTTCGTAAATGGTGCCGGCCACGGGCTTGAGGCCCATGCAGTTGAGCACGTCCACGCCCAGGGCCTTCATGGTCTTGGCGATGGCCTCAATGTGGTGCTCGTTGACGCCGGGGATGACGATGGTGTTCACCTTGACCACCATCCCCAGCTCTTTGCAGCGGCGGATGCCCTCCAGTTGCCGGGAAAGCAACAGTTTGGCGCCTTCCAACCCCTTGTACATGACGTTGCCGTCGCGAACCCAGGCGTAGATGCCGGCCCCGATTTCCGGATCCACGGCATTGACGGTCACGGTGACGTGGGACACGCCCACCTCGGCCAGCTCGTCCACATGGGCCGGGAGCCCCAGGCCGTTGGTGGAAAGGCAGAACAGCAGTTGCGGATGCTTTTTGTTGAGTCGGCGCATGGTGTCGATGGTCTTGTCGGCATTGGCCATGGGGTCGCCGGGGCCGGCAATGCCCACCACCGTGATGCGCGGCTCCTTGGCCAGCACGCGGTCCATGTAATGCACGGCCTGGGCCGGGGAGAGCACGGCGGAGGTGACGCCGGGCCGGCTCTCGTTCACGCAATCGTACTTGCGGTTGCAGAAGTTGCACTGGATGTTGCACTTGGGCGCCACAGGCAGGTGCACTCGGCCGCAGGATCCCTTGGCCTCCTTGTTGAAGCAGGGATGCCTGGAGAAATCCTTGGACTGGGACACGGTGGACGAGGCGAGAAGTTCTTGCATGGCGCCGCTCCTTTAGACGTAGCTCCAGCCGAGGGGGTTGTCGGCCTGGCGTTTTTCGATGATGGCATTGACGATGCGGTCAAACAGCGACTGCGTGCCCGTGTAAAACAGGTGCGGCATGCGGGCGGCGCCGAAGCGGTCGTGGATGGGAAAACCCACCCGCACCAGGGGCGCGCCGGCATCGCGGGCGATGCGGTGGCCCTTGGAGTTGCCAAGGATAAGGTCCGGCTGCAGGGCCTTGGTTTCGTGCTCGATCTCAAAAAAGTCGATGTTGGGGCGAACGTCGGGCAGTTCCCTGAGCAGATCTCCGCATACGGCGGCGATTTTTTCCTTGAGCAGGCCGGAGTTGCCGCCCGAGGCCACCAGCACCGGGATGATGCCGATTTCCGCCAGCAGGCCCGTGAGGCCCACCACCAGCTCCTCCTCCCCGTAGACCACGGCCCGCTTGCCGGAGATGTACTTGTGGCCATCTACCAGGGCGTCCAGATAGCGGCCGCGCTCCCGGGCGTAGCGCAGGGGCATGGGCTGGCCTGCAATCTCCTGCAGGGTGTGGAAAAAGGCATCCGAGGCGCGCAGGCCGATGGGCGTGGGCAGGCGGTGGGCCGGCACGCCGAACTTGTCTTGCAGCACCGCGGCGCCGGACTGGTCCGGGTGCAGGGTGGCGCCAAACTCCACCGTGGCCCGGGCCGCGCCCATGGCCTTGAGGCTGGTCCGGGGCGTGCCGCCGGGGGGGAGCTTCTGGTAATCGTCCAGAATTTCTCCGTCCAGGGTTTCGGAATAATCCGGCAGGATGGTCACGGGCAGGTTGAACCGCTCGAAGATGTCCTTGGCGTTGCGGATATCCTCGGGGGAGACAAATCCCGGTAGCAGATTCACGCCGGCGTGCCTGGGGTTCTCGGCAGTCACGGGCAGGGGCATCTGGTCGCAGACGGCCTTCACCGCGGCCTGGAACCCCTCCATGTGCGAGCCGGAGTAGCTGGGCGTGGAGACGTGCACCAGGTCCGGCAATTCCAGGTCCCCGAATTCCTGCTTGAATTCGTGCAGGAGCATGGCCACGTCGTCCCCGATGGTTTCCGTGAGGCAGGTGGTGGCAATGCCCACCATCTTGGCCTCGTACTTCTTCATCACATTGAGGATGCCTTGCTTGAGGTTGGGGCCGCCGCCGTAGATGGCCTGCTTTTCCCCCAGGGAGGAGGAGGCGATGTCCATGGGTTCGCGGAAGTGGCTGATGATGTAGCGCCGCATGTACGTGGCGCAGCCCTGGGAGCCGTGCAGGAAGGGGATGGCGTCTTCGATGCCGCGGAAGACGATGCTCGCGCCCAGGGGCGTGCAGAGCTTGCAGGCGTTGGTGGTGGAAACAAAGTCCGGGGAGGTGGTCTTCATGGTCGGCCCCTTGGGGGTGCGCTCCAGGGTGGTGGCGTCGCTCATATGGTCGCCTCCGTGCAGTTGGCGATGGCAGCGGCCTTGGCCGCGCGGCGGGGCATGAACCGCCACACCGGGCTGGTGACGGTGCGGTGCACCTCCAGGGCAAAGTTGTACATGCCCACAAAGCCTTCCAGGCATTCCTTGCGTTCGTGGTTGTGGTCGCAAAAGCCGATGCCCAGCTTGTAGGCGATGGGCCGTTCCTTTACGCCGCCCACAAAGATGTCCACGTCCTTTTCCTTGATGAAGGCGGAGAGCTCCAGGGGGTTGGAATCATCCACGATGATGGTGCCGGGATCGCAGATGGCGGCCAGTTCCTCGTAGTCTTCCTTGGTCCCGGTCTGGGAGCCCACCAGGGCAACCTGCATGCCCAGGTGCCGGAAGGCCTTGATGAGGGAGAAGGCCTTGAAGGCCCCGCCCACGTAAATGGCGGCTTTTTTCCCTTCCAGATCCCTGCGGAATTCCCGCAGTTTGGGCAGCAGTGCCCCCACTTCCTCGGCCACGATGGCGCGGGCGCGGTCCATGATGGCGGGGTCCTTGTCCTTGAAAAACTCGGCCACGTCGTAGAGGGCCTGGGCCATGTCCTCAATGCCGAAGTAGGAGACGCGGAGGTACGGCTGGCCGTATTTTTCCTGCATTAACTTGGCAAAGGGCTGGGTGGCGCCGTTGCACTGCACCAGGTTCAGGGCCGCGCCATGGCAGCGGCGGATGGCGTCCACGCGGCCATCGCCGGTGATGGTGGCCACCACCTGCAGGCCCATGCGCTCATAGTAGTCGCGGATGACCCAGATCTCACCGGCCAGATTGAAATCGCCCAGGATGTTGATGGACAAGGGCGAAACGTCGGACACATCCGCCGTGCCGGCCAGCTGGGCCATGGCCTTGCAGGCGGCCTCGTAGCCGGCGCGCTTGTTGCCCTTGAAGCCTTCGCTCTGCACGGGCAGCACGGGGAGGCTTTTTTCCTCACTCACCTTTTTGCAGACGGCCTGGATATCGTCGCCGATGATGCCCACGATGCACGTGGAATAGACAAAGGCGGCCTTGGGCTGGTGGCGGTCGATGAGTTCCACGAGGGCCTTGTACAGCTTGGTCTCCCCGCCGAAGATGACGTCGCGTTCCTGCAGGTCCGTGGAAAAGGAGAGGCGGTGCAGCTCCGGGCCAGAAGACATGGCGCCCCGGATGTCCCAGGTGTAGGCCGCGCAGCCGATGGGGCCGTGGACCAGGTGCAGGGCGTCGGCAATGGGGTAGAGGACCACACGGGAGCCGCAGAAGGTGCAGGCGCGTTGGGAAACGGCCCCGGCCAGGCTGGGACGGTTGCAGGCGAGGTCAAAGGCGCTGGCTGCGCCGGTCTCGCCGGCGCCGGTGGCAGGACCGGTGACGTGGATCTGGTCTGCCCGTTCCTCAAAGATGACGGGCGTGATGGGCGTGGCGTGGTCGGTCATGGTGGTCCTCCGTGCGTCTCGTGAACGGTCGGGTTTTCAGATGACGACGGTATGATTACTAACAATCTGGTGCAAATTGTCCAGGACGGCCCGGGCAAAAACACGGGCCGCCGGACAAAATTGTCAAATCAGAGGACAAAATCCTCGGCCACGCCGCCTTCTTCCATGGCGTCCATGATGGCATCCACGGCGTCCTCGGACTCCACGCCGCCGTACCAGACGTTCTGGGGGTAGATGACCATCACGGGACCGTTGTCGCACTGCTTCAGGCAGCTGGTGGTGGTCAGCAACGCGTCCAGGCCGCGGTCGAGGATTTGTTCTTCAATGTATCCTGCCAGGCCGGAGCTCTTCTTGTGGCACACGCCCTTGGGCTCGCCCTTGGCGCGGAAGGACTGGCACAGCAGAATGTGATAGGTTGGCTTTTCCACGGGGTCTCCTCCACTCACTTGGATGGTTTGCCTTTCTTGTTTTTGATGCCAAAGCTCGCCAGCACGGCGGCGGCCACGTCCGTGTCTTCGGGCACCACGCGCACGCTCAGGCCGTGTTCGCCCAGCACCCGCTGGGGCGTGTCGCCGGCGCTGGCGACAATCAGAATCTTGCAATCGTTCAACAGGTGGGCCAGGGCTTTCCAGCGTTCCTCACCACCGCCCTTGGGCGGGGCCTGACGGTGTTCCTTGAGGGTCACCAGGCCGTGGTCATTCTGGTAGATGAGCAGCTGGCGGGCGTGGCCCAGGTGGGTATCCACGGTTTCGCCATTGCTGGTGGCCACGGCCACCAGGGGGCGCTGGGGGTCGGGCATGGCCCAGGGGGAGTCCGCAGCGGCCATGGCCCTGATCTTGTTCAGGATGGCCTCGGCCTGTTCCTCGCCCAGAAGGCCTTTGGCATCGGCCCGGCAGTGGGTGCAGCATTCCATGAGGGGCAGATGCGCCTTGGCGGCCTCGCGGGCGGCGAGCATGATGGCCTTGGTGGCCGGGGGACGGGTGCCCAGGGGAGAGGCCTGGGCCGGGTGGAAGGCGTTGAGCTCCAGCCCGTCCACCTCCAGGGCCGCCAGCCAGGCGGCGATGTGGGCCACGTGTGCGTCGTTGATGTCGGGGATCACGGTGCACACGGCGATGACTTCCAGGCCCAGGGCCTTGCAGGCGGCGATGCCCCGGCGCTGGGCGTCCACGAGCAGGGTTGCGCCTTCCTGCCCGAACAGGTTGCGTTTGCCGGCGCGGACAAAGTAGTAGACCTGGGCGGCGATGGCCGGGTCCACGGCGTTCACGGCCACGTACACCCGGCTGATGCCGGCCTCCCGGATGGCCTGGGCGTGTTCTGCCAGGGCCAGGCCGTTGGTGGAGATGAAGCGCGTGAGGTGGGGATGCGCCCTGGCCACCAGGCGCAGGGTTTCCAGGGTCTTGTCCGCCTCGGCCAGGGCATCGCCAGGGCCGGCCACGCCCACGGCGGTGATGCCGTCCTTGGCGGCCAGCACGGCATCCAGATAGGCCAGGGCCTGGCTGGGGGTGAGCAGCTGGCTGGCCACGCCGGGGCGGGACTGGTTGGCGCAGTCGTAGTTGCGGTCGCAGTATTTGCACTGGATGTTGCAGCGGGCGGCTACCGGCAGGTGGAGTCTGCCGCAGGCGAGTTCCGAGTCCATGGGGGCCGTGCTGTGCATGGTGCGTTCCTGCGGGGTCCCGGAAGGTGGAAGAAGCAGGAGCGGGGCTGCCCTGGGCCGGGCCGGGAGGGTTGCCCGGGCCTGGCGGTCCCCGCTCCTGGAGCGTGATGCCTTGCGTTAGAAGACCAGTTCGAAGGTTTCCACCGGGGCGTCGCGTTCCTTGCGGCTGAGCAGGGCGTCCACGATCTTTTCGATCAGGCGCATGCCGCCGCGGTAGCCGGTGGTGGGGAAGTACTGGTGGCCCACCCGGTCCACGATGGGGAAGCCGTGGCGCACCAGGGGGATGTCCTCGTCCCGGGCGATGTACTTGGCGTAGGTGTTGCCGATGATGAGGTCGGGCGTGTCCTGCTTGATCCACTGATGGAAGAGGAACATGTCCCCGGCTTCGCGTACGTTCACCTTGTAGCCGATATCCCTGGTGATTTCCTCAATCTTGCTGGTGAACCGCTTGCCCGCCGGCGTGCCGGTGACGATGTGGATGGGCAGCATGTCCAGGGAGACCAGGAAGTCGGTCAGGGCGATGAGCTGGTCCGGGTCGCCCACCAGGGCCACCTTCTTGCGGTAGAAGTACTGGTGGTAGTCGGAAATCATGTCCACCAGCTGGCCGCGTTCGAACTCGATTTCCTTGGGCACCGCCGCGCCGGCGATGGTGCGCAGGGCGTCCACGTAGGCATCGGTGCAGCCCAGGCCGATGGGCAGTTCCAGAATGGAGCAGGGCACCTTGTATTCCGTGTCCAGGTAGCGGGCGCCGTCGGCCGAAGCCCAGAAGCCCATGGCGATGGTGCCCTTGGAGTTGGAGCAGTCCTGCAGTTCGGCCACGGTCACGCCGCCGTCGGGGTACATCTTGAATTCGCCGGTGAGGGGACCGTTGGTCACGCCAGAGGTGTCCGGGATGCAGATGGTCTTGACCCCCATCATGCGGGCCAGGCGCTTGACTTCCGCCATGTCCGCAGGCTCCACGTACCCGGGCAGGATGTTGACTTTGCCGTTGGGTTTGGTCTTGGGCTGGGCCAGGCCCTTGATCATGCCCTTGACCATGTTGGCGAAGCCGGTGACGTGGGAGCCCACGTAGGACGGCGTGGAGGCGCTGATCACGTGCTTACCGGCCGGGATTTTGCCTTCCTTGTCGGCCTTATCCACGATCTGGGGCACGTCGTCGCCGATGGTTTCGGACAGGCAGGTGGTGTGCACGGCGATGACCTCGGGCTCATACACCGTGAACATATTCTGGATGGCCGCCAGCAGGTTGGACTGGCCGCCGAAGACCGAGGAGCCTTCCGTAAAGGAGCTGGTGCCGGCGCTGATGGGTTCCTTGTAGTGCCGGGTGAGGGTGGAGCGATGGTAGGCGCAGCACCCCTGGGAGCCATGGGAGTGCGGCAGGCAGCCGTGGATGCCCAGGGAGGCGTACATGGCGCCAATGGGCTGACAGGTCTTGGCCGGGTTGATGCTCAGGGCCTGCCGTTCTGTAATTTCAACGGGGGTATGCCGAAGGAGCTTGGACATAATGCTCTCCTGATAGAACCGTGTGCGGTGCTGGGCCTTATGCGTCGTTCCAGGCGTAGGAGGCCACAAGCTCGGGCTTCTTCTGCCAGGGGGCCTTTATGTAGCCCCAGACCTTGGTGTTCACCAGGCGGTCGATTTCCTGGTAGAAGTTGATGGCGCCCACAAACCCGGCGTAGGGGCCGCCGGAATCGTAGCTGTGCAGCTGCTTCATGGGGATGCCCATCTTCTGGATGCCGAACTTTTCCTTGATGCCGGCGCAGAACACGTCGGGCCGGAACTTCTTCACCAACTCCTCGGCCTCGTACTGGTTCAGGTCGTCGATGACGAGGGACTCGGGCTGCATGTCCGGCATCATCCCTTTGTAATCCTTGAACTCGAAGCCGCAGTCTTCCAGGGCCTTGAGTTCCTCGGCCGACTTGCGGGGCTTGAAGAGTGCCGGATCGGGATGCACTTCCAGCTCTTCGATGTTGCGGGAGTCGGCATCCACCTTGATGCTGGGGATGACCTTGCGGCCTTCGTAGTCGTCGCGGTGGGCGAATTCGTAGCCTGCGGCCAGGGTGGTCATGCCCATTTCCCGGAACAGGTCCTGGTAGTGGTGGGCGCGGGAGCCACCCACGAACAGCATGGCCGTCTTGCCCTGGGTGCGGGGCTTCACGTCCTTGAGCACAGCTTCCACGGCGGGCATTTCTTCGGCAATGACCTGCTCCACCTTGTCCTTGAGCTCCTGGTCGCCAAAGTATTCAGCGATCTTGCGCATGCTCTTGACGGTGCTTTCCACGCCGATGTAGTTCACCTTGATCCAGGGAATCCCGTATTTGATCTCCATCATTTCAGCCACGTAGTTGATGGACCGGTGGCACATGATGCAGTTCAGGTCCGCGGTGTGGGCGCGGGCGAAATCGTCGTAAGTGGAGTTGCCAGAGAAGGTGGCGTTGATGGTGATGCCGCAGCGGTGCAGGAGGTCTTCGATGACAAAGGCATCCCCGCCGATGTTGTATTCGCCCAGCATGTTGATGCGGTATTTGCCTTCCGTCACCGTGTCCGAGGTCCCCACCACATGGGTGAAGATTTGGTTGTTGGCGATGTGGTGGCCGGCGGACTGGGACACGCCCTTGTACCCTTCGCACGAGAAGGCGAAGATGTTGATGTCGATACCCTGGTCGTTGAACTCCTGCTTCATGTCCCGGGCCACGGCGTTCACGTCGTCGCCGATGAGGCCCACGGGGCAGGTGGCGAAGACGGCCATGGCCTTGGGCTTGAACAGGGCATAGGCTTCCCGGATGGCCTGCTTGAGCTTCTTTTCCCCGCCGAACACGATGTCGTTCTCGTTCATGTCCGTGGAAAAGGCGTAGGGGATGTAGTTCTCGCTGGTTTCGGTGTCCGGGCGGGTCTGGTTGCGCCGGGTGAGCCAGGAGTAAAAGCCGCAGCCGATGGGCCCGTGGGTGATGTTCACGATGTCCCGCGTGGGGCCCAAAATAACGCCCTTGCACCCGGCGTACGTGCAGCCGCGCATGGTGATGATGCCGGGGATGGTCCGGACGTTGGCCTCGATCTGGGGCGCGTCTTCTCCCTGGAATTCATTGAGCAAAAACTGCTTGCTCCGCTTGCGGGCCACCTTGGGCGGGTACTTCTTGAGCACCTCTTCCTTGAAGGAAGCCAGGCTCTCCCTGGAGATTTCCGCTGGCTTTTTGGACTTGGTCGCCATGATTGTCGTGCTCCCTGTGAAAATCGGTTGCAATCCCGGTGGGTGGTCCCGGCGTTACATCTCGTCGATGGCTTCGTCGCCCTTCTCGCCGGTGCGCACGCGCACGGCGTCCGTCACGGGCATGACGAAGATCTTGCCGTCGCCAGGCTTGCCGGTGATGTTCACCTTCATGATGGTTTTGACCACGGTCTCCACCATGTCTTCCGGCACCACCACGGTGAGCACCCGCTTGGGGTACAGCCGGCCCTTTTCGCCCAGCAGGGCGGCGGCTTCCTCACTGCCCTGCTTCACGCCGTCCAGGAGGTCCTTGGGGACCAGGCCCTTGCCGCGACCCAGGGCTTCCACGGCGAAGAAGGCGCTCACGCCGGCCTCCGTCAGGGCGCTCTTGGTCTGGTTCATCATGTTCATGCGGATGACCGCCATGATCTCTTTCATGTTACTTGACCTCCTCCAGCACCCCGGGCTTGGTTTCCTTGATGCCGGAAGACACGGTGTAGACGGTTTCCACGGGGGAGACGAAGATCTTGCCGTCGCCAAAGGCGCCCTTGTCCCCGGTGCGGGCGGCGGCCATGATGGTCTTGATCACGAAATCCACGTCGGACGCAGGCACCACACACATGAGCAGCGTCTTGGGGATTTCGTCGTAGGTGATTTCGCCAATCTTAATGCCGCGTTGCTTGCCGCGGCCGGCCACATTGAACTTGGTGACGGCGGGAAAGCCGTTGTCGAGCAGTGCGGCGAGGACGTCGTTTGCTTTCTCGGGACGAACGATGGCGCGGACCATGCTGAACATGTGGGGTGCTCCTTGCGGGGTTGGATTTGTGGGGGGAGTGCGTGCCGGTTCGGCCCTAGTTCATAATGCCGTGGTCCACGAGCAGCTTTTCCAGCTCTTCGATGGACAGCGGATTAGGAATGACAAACATCTGGTTCTGATCGATCTTCTTGGCCAGGGCCCGGTATTCGTCGGCCTGAGGATGTTCCGGGGAGAAGTCGATGACGGTTTTGCGCATCAGTTCGGCGCGCTGCACCTGATTGTCACGGGGGACAAAGTGAATCATCTGGGTGCCCAAACGCTCGGCCAGGGCCAGGATGAGCTTGTCTTCGTTGTCCACCTTACGGCTGTTGCAGATGAGCCCGCCCAGGCGCACGCCACCGGCGTCGGCGTACTTCACAATGCCCTTGCAGATGTTGTTGGCGGCGTACATGGCCATCATTTCACCGGAGACGACGATGTAAATCTCCTGGGCCTTGCCTTCGCGGATGGGCATGGCGAACCCGCCGCACACCACGTCGCCCAGCACGTCGTAAAAGATGTAGTCCAGCTGCTTTTCTTCCTTGAAGGCGCCCAGCTGCTCCAGCAGGTTGATGGAGGTGATGATGCCGCGACCGGCGCAGCCCACGCCCGGCTCGGGACCGCCGGATTCCGTGCACAGGGTGCCGGCAAAGCCTTGCAGCACGATGTCTTCCAGTTCCACGTCCTCGCCTTCCTCACGTAGGGTGTCGAGCACGGTGCGCTGGCTCAGACCGCCAAGCAGCAAGCGGGTGGAGTCGGCCTTGGGGTCACAACCCACCACCATGACCTTCTTGCCCATTTCCGCCAGACCAGCCACGGTGTTCTGCGTTGTGGTGGATTTGCCGATGCCGCCCTTGCCGTAAATAGCGATCTTCCTCATGACTGTTCCTCCCGTGTTGGATGTCGTCGAGGGGTGTGTTCAGATGGAGCGGAAATGGCAGATTTCGTGCCAATGCCGAGCAAGGACTAAAAAGCGTGTAATTTTAGTGTTTTTTGAGAAACAATACCAAAATGTCGGGGTGACTGCTCCGCAGCGACGCTACCAAATGGTGGGATTCGTCCGACCAAAATGTATTGAGAGGTATTTTCAATGGCGCGCAGGAGGGGCGGATGCCGTGGGCGGAAGGCGTTCCCCCTGGCGCCCCTGGCCAGCGGGGGCCTACCATCACCTCATGCCCACCACCACCTTGCCCCCCGCGTTCTTCGGCACGTCCCTGGGGTCCATGCATCAGACGGACAGCCTGGCAGCCATGCGCAGCATGCCGGGCCACAGCGTCCAGCTGGTGTGCACCTCGCCACCCTTTGCCCTGCGCTGCCCCAAGCCCTATGGCAATCCTGCGGAATCCGAGTACGTGGCCTGGTTCCGCCCCTTTGCCACGGAGATTGCCCGGCTGCTCACTCCGGAAGGGTCCTTTGTGCTGGACGTGGGTGCAGGCTGGCAGCAGGGTCGGCCCTGTCGAAGCCTGTACCCCTACGAGGTGCTTCTTATGTGCTGCCGCGAACTGGGGCTGCATCTGGCCCAGGAACTCACCTGGTGGAATCCGGCCACCATCGCGGCCGGGTATTGGACCAACCACACCAAGGAGCGCCTGAAGGATGCGGCCCATCATCTCTGGTGGCTGGCCAAGGGCGAGCGGCCCAAGGCCGACGTGCGCCGGGTGCGATGGCCCTACCGACGCCACATGCGCAGCCTGCTGCAACACGGCCGGCGCGGCCGCAAAAGCCCCGGCGGGCACGACAACCGCTATTTCCGTGCCGGCAATGGCGGGGCCATCCCCCACAATCTCATTGCCCTCGCCCACGAGGGCGGAAGCTCCCCCTACCTCAGGGCCTGCCGCGCCGCCGGCATTGCCCCGCACCCGGCGCGGTTCCCCGAGGCCCTGCCCCGCTTCTTCATCCGCCTGCTCACCGATCCCGGGGATCTGGTGCTGGATCCCTTTGCCGGTTCCTGCACCACTGGTCGTGCAGCGGAGCGCCTGGGCCGGCGCTGGCTGTGCCTGGAGCGCGAGGAAGACTACCTGCGTGGCGGCGCGTTGCGGTTTCAGGCCCGGAACGAGCCGGCGCGGCATCGCACCCGGTACGAGATATTCCATCCCGAAGCCGGCATCATATTAGGCAGTGGGCAATGATGAGATTAGTCAATAAATTCTGAAGATTGCGTGGAGAACGCAAGGGGAGTCTGTCGCGGAAGATGCGTCATCCTGTCGGAATCTGTTTTCGGGGAAGAAGGCGTCTCACAAGGTGGGATCGGTCAGTCGATGGGGACGTGGTTCGCGGATGGCGACAAGGTGGTCGGCCTCTGCCCCGCCAGGCCCATCATTTTCCTGCCGTGGCGTTCAGGCTCAGCATGACGGCCACCCCCTCGCCGGCCAGGGCGCCCAGGGCCAGGGAGAGCCTGGCGTGGTGTGCGCCCAGCAGGGCCTTGGTCTGGTCCACGTCCCGTACGGAGGTCCAGGTGCGGCCATCTGGCGAAAGGGACAGGCCCTTGCGGGAGATGCGCAGGTGCAGGTCCCGGTGGATGACCACCTGCGCGGTCACCGGCGCCATGGTCAGGGCCGGGGTGTGCATTTCCAGGCGCAGGGGCAGGGTGTTCCCCTGTTCCAGCACCAGCACCAGGGGAACCTCACTGGCAAAGGCGCGTTGCACCTCAGCCGCCAGGGCCGGGTTGGCCTGCAGTTCGGCCAGGGTCAGGCGGCGTGGCGCATCGGTGGTTGCGGCGTGGCGCGGGGAGGTGGCGCAGCCGGCTACGACCAGGCATGCGGCCAGCCATATCCACAAGATAGTCGGATGCACTCCCCCCGGCTGGTTGTGATTGGCAGGGGGCGGTATGGAGTGAGGGTGTCGCATCAGGCCATGCCGTCACCGCTGCTCGTCTCCAAGAGCGTCCTGGCCCAGACCGCGGCCTGGGTGTGCAGGATGGCGGTTTCCTCGGGCGGCAGGCCCATGTACAGCAGCAGCCGGGCGGCGGCCTCAAAGTCTCCCTCACACAGGGCCTTGGCCAGGTGCAGGGCCCGTGCGGCCGGGCTGTCTCCGCCCAGCAGGGCCCGTTCCAGATCGTCAGAAAGGCCCAGCACGGGAAGAATCTCTGCCATGGGCTGCCCGAGCAGAGCATCCAGCTGGGAAAACACGCCCAGGAGGAAGAACCCGTCGGCGGAAAGGGGCGGCTTGGGCATGATCCCGGCACAGGTGGACAAAAACCGGCCGCGCAGCACGCAGGAGTAGAACAGCTCCTTGCTGCGGGCTGATTCGCCCATGTCCGAAAGGGTGGCCACCAGCAGCCATTGACGCAGGGCTCGGCCACCCAGGAAGGCAACGGCCTGCTGGATGGAATCGATCTTACGTGTCAAATGAAACGCGGCGGAATTCAGGTGGCGCAGCAGGCGGAAGGAGAGGGACGGATCCTGGGCAATGGTCCTCGCCACCTCGTTGACATCGTAATCGTCCTTGGCCAGCTGGCCCAGGAGCTGCAATTTGGCCATGTGCCCGCTGGAAAGGGTGCGGCCGGGGATGATCTGGGGTTTTGAGAAGTAAAACCCTTGGAATAATTGGAAGCCACAGGCCCGGCAGAGGTCGTGCACCTCTTTGTTCTCCACCTTTTCGGCCAGCAGCACGGCCTTGGATCGCAGCAGGGTGCGGCTGAGGTCCACCAGGGCCGCCTGCTCCATGCCCAGCACATCCACCTTGACGATGTCCGCCAGGGCCAGCAAGGCCTCATACCCGGGCTGGCCCACGAAATCATCCAGGGCCAGCTGGTAGCCTTCCTTTTTGATGGCGGCGCAGGCGGCGATGACCTCCGGCTCGGGCGCTACGGTTTCCAGGATTTCCGGAATGCAGATGGATTTGGGCAGGGCCAGGGCACTGTGGGAAAGCAGCAAACGGGCCGGGAAGTTGATGAGGATTTTCTGATGCGGCGCAAGGCCGCTGCTGCCCAGGGCGAAGCCGTCCGCAATGACGCGTGCCGTGGCGGCGTCGGGGTCGTCGATACGGGCGGTCTGATCACCCTGGGCTTGGCGGAAGAGCAGCTCATAGCCCCACACACGCTGGTCTCGGTCGAAGATGGGTTGCCTGGCCACGAACACGGGCAGGGAGGCATCTGAAGGGGGGACAGGCGGGCAGGCGGGCATGGAGCGCTCCTGGGCACATGTGAAATCAAGGCATGGCAGGCGCGAAGACCAGCCCCGCGGTCAGGGGCAGGCCGAGCATGAGGTTAGCGTTGGCCACGGCCTGACCGGAGGCGCCGCGGCAAAGGTTGTCGATGGCCGAGACGATGAGCAGCCGGCCGGTGCGGGCATCCGGCACCACGGCAATGTCGCAGAACATGGTGCCGCGCACGTGCCGGGTTTCCGGGAGCATGCCCGCCGGCAACACCCGGACAAAGGGATGCCCGGCGTAATGGTTGGCGTAGGCCTGGCGCAGGCCGTCAGCCCCCAGGGCCAGCCCTTCGGGGCTGAGCATGGTGTAAATGGTGCTCAGGATGCCGCGGTTCATGGGCAGCAGGTGGGGAGAAAAGTTCACTACCACCGGCGCGCCGGCCAAGGCACTGAGTTCCTGTTCGATTTCGGGCGTATGGCGATGCCGGCCCAGGTTATAGGCCCGGAAGGTGTCCGCCACTTCGCAGAAGAGGGTTGCCGTCTGGGCCTTGCGGCCGGCGCCGCTGGCCCCGGATTTGGCATCGATAATGATGCCTTGGGTGGAGACCAACCCATTGGCCAGGGCTGGCCACAGGCCAAGGATGGCCGAGGTGGGATAGCAGCCGGGATTGGCCACCAGGGAGGCGCCCTGCAGGGCGTGGGCATACATCTCCGGCAGGCCGTACACGGCGTCTTCCAGCAGGTGCTGCTGTTCGTGGGGCTGGTTGTACCACTCGCGGTACACCTCCGGATCCCGCAGGCGGAAATCCGCAGAAAGGTCCACCACCTTCACGCCCCGGCCGCGCAGGGCGGCTGCCATTTCCTGCGCCGCACCATGGGGCACGGCCAGGAACACCAGGGCGCATTGCTGGGCCAGGACTGCGGGGTCCGGCTCCACCACCGGGCACATGCCGGTGCGGCAGTGGCGCAGGAAGGGGTAGATGTCCTGCAGCACCTTGCCGCACTCGGTGCGGGAGGTGGCGGCGGTGAGCTCGAACCGGGGGTGGCCTTCTAGGAGCCGGGCCAGCTCCATGCCGGTGTAGCCGGTCACGCCCACTAGGCCAACGGAGATACGTTCCACAGGCGCCTCGTCACGGTTTGCGCATGACGTACTTCATGCGCAGTTCATAGAGCAGGCCATCTACGAGCCGGGCTTCCTCGGCATCGAGGTTGCCGGCGGTTTTCTCCTTGAGCATGGCCAGGGTATCGATGGTGTGCTTGGCCATGGCCAGATCAAAACAGACGCTTTTGCTTTCCGGGTTGGGCACTTCGCCCAAGTGCACCAAACAGCTGGAGAACAGGGAAAAGACAAAGGTGGAGAAGGTGGGCTCGGGCAGGGTGGGCATGCCGCACACGTGGGCCGGGTCCTGCCCAGCGTCTTGCTCAGCGTTTGGGATCTGCTCCTGTGCCGTTTCTGGGTCTGGAGCCGGCTGGGCATCGGCCGCAGGGGCCGTTTCCTGGTCCTCCACCGTGACCCGACGGTCATTGATGACGAATGCTTCCTGTTTTTCCGTGTCAGACATGGAAACCACCTCGTGAAATTGGATCATTGGAGGATGCTGACCATACCACGCCGCACTCGGCAAATCAATGCGCCTCGGCCCAGGTCCGGCCCATGCCCCAGTCCACCACCAGGGGGACATCCAGGGGCGCCAGACCGGGGGCGTTGTCCAGCACGCCAGCCATGAGGGCCTGCAGCCGCAGCCCAGCGACCTTGGCGGCGTCGTCCTCGCCGGGCACTTCCAGCACCAGTTCATCATGCACCTGGAGCAGCATGGCGGCGCCCAGGCGGCGGAGTTCCGCATCGCGGAACACGGCCAGCATGGCCAGTTTGATGATGTCCGCGGCGCTGCCCTGGATGCGCGTGTTCACGGCCTGGCGGCGGGCCTGGCTGGCCGCCTGGGCGTTCTGGGAGTGGATGTGCGGCAACAGCCGGCGACGATGGGCCAGGGTGAGGACAAAGCCGTCGCGTTTGGCGGCGTCTTCCACCTCATCGTAAAAGGCCTTGAGCCGGGCCAGTTTTTCGAAATACCGGGCAATGAAGGCCTTGGCCTCCTTGAGGCTGACTTGCAGCTCCTGGGCCAGGGATTGCGGCCCCATGCCGTAAATGAGGCCGAAGTTGATGGTCTTGGCGTTGCGGCGTTCATCCGGGGTCACGGCGTCCTGGGGCTTGTCGAACAGCAGGGCCGCGGTGCGGGCGTGGATGTCCGCACCATGGCGGAAGGCCTCGATGAGGGTGGGATCACCACTCATGTGGGCCAGCACCCGCAGTTCAATCTGGGAGTAGTCCGCCGCCACCAGCAGGGCGCCCGGACGGGCCACGAAGCACTGGCGCATGCGCGTGCCGTGCTCACCGCGAATGGGGATGTTCTGCAGGTTGGGATTGGAGGAGGAAAGCCGCCCCGTGGCCGTGGCCAGCTGGTGGAAGGTGGTGCGGATGACGCCCTGCGCATCGGCCAGCCGTGGCAGGGGCTCCAGGTAGGTGGAGCGGAGTTTTTCCAGCTTGCGAAAGTCCAGAATGCCCTGGACCACGGGGTGTGCGCCAGCCAGTTTTTCCAGCACTTCCTGGGACGTGGACGCCTTGCCGCCAGGGGTCTTGCCGGCCGGAGCCAAGTTGAGGTCGGTGAACAGCACCTGGGCCAGCTGCAGGCTGGAGCGGATGTTGAACGGCCGGCCGGCCAGCTGATGGATGCGGCGTTCCAGATTGTCCAGCTCCCGGGTCACGTCCTGCAGGAATTCGCGGAAGGCGGCGCGATCGATGGCGATGCCCGTGGCTTCCATGGACGCCAGCACCGGGATGAGGGGGGCCTCCAGGGTGCGCAACAGCTCGGCCATGCCAGTTTCAGCCACACGCCGGTACAGCAGCTGTCCCAGGGCCAGGGCCTGGGCCGCCGGTATGGCCGGGGGCGGCGAATCCAGCTCCGGCCCCAGGCGGTCCAGCAAGCGGGGCAGGGAATAGTCACGCTCCTCGGGGTCCAGGAGGTAGGCGGCCAGGCCCACGTCTTGTAGGTTCTCCAGGGCCGAGGCGATGAGGGCAGGGTGGGCACGCAGCAGGGCCTTCACGTCCGGGCAATATGCGGCCGCCGCCGGACGCAACCAGCGGGCCAGGGTCTGGTCGTCCATTTCCAGCCGGTAATGCCGGCCAGCAACCCAGGCATGGGGAGCCCCATCGTGCAGGGCCAGGCCCAGGGCCTGGCCAGCCACGTCGGGCAGGTCGTCTGTCCCGGCAAGGCGCACCACCTCGGGCAGGGCCGGGGCCGCGGCGGGGGCCTCGAACAGGGAAAGCGTTGCCTCCGTGGTGCGCTGCGGTGCGGCGGCGGGTCCAAATCCCAACGAGGGATCAGCCTTGTACTCCCGGGCCAGGGATCTGAGTTCCCATTCCTGCAGAAACGCAGCCAGGGCCTCCCGGTCGGGCGCGGTGCGGGGGAAATCCTTCCAGGTGCCGGGCACGCAGCCTTCACGCCTGAGGGTGGTCAGCTCGCGGTAGAGGAAGGTCTTGTCCATGGCTGGCGCCAGCTTGGCGCGCACCGAAGGCTTGAGGGCATCCAGATGCGCCTGCACGTCTTCCAGGGTGGGATGCTCCTTGAAGATGGCCAGGGCGGTCTTGGGGCCGATGCCGGCCACGCCGGGGATGTTGTCCGAGGTGTCGCCCACCAGGGCCTGCACATCGGGCCACTGCTCGGGGGCAAGGCCGGTCTCTTGCTGAAAGGATGCCTTGGTGGTCAGCTTTTCCGGCGTGCTCATGGGGTCCCATATGGCCACGTCGTCATCCAGCAACTGCTTTAAATCCTTGTCAGAACCCACGATGATCACGGGCCTTTCGGCCTTGGAGCGACTGGCCAGGCTGGCGATGCAGTC
>JAIWOE010000335.1 GCA_020217165.1 Desulfovibrio sp.
TAACAGGCTGCCCCCGCACCGGTTTGGCTCAGGCAGCTGCCGGGCTTGCGATCATGACTGGGAGTCCGGCGTTGCATCGCAGGCGATGTTTCCAACCAACTGCCCATGGAACAGCTTGATTTTACGATCAATCAAGGCGTCCAGCCAGGGATCGTCATGGCTGGCCGTGAGGATGGCGCAGCCCCAGCGGGTCCGGGCCTGACGCAGGGCTTCCAGGATGCGGGCGGCGCTTTCGGCATCCAGGTTGGCCGTGGGTTCGTCCAGCAGCAGGACCTTGGGTCGCAGGGCCAGACGCGCGGCCAGAGCCACCCGCCGCGCCTCTCCGCCCGAGAGGGCCCGCCAGGGGCGGCTGGCAAAACGGTCCGGCTCCAGTCCCACTAGCTCCAGGGCCTCGGCCACCCGCCGGCGCTGCTCCCGCTCTCCGCGCACGGCCAGGCCGTAGGCCACATTGCCGAAGACGCTGCGCCGCAGCAGGTAGGGGGACTGGTCCAACAGCACGGCCTGCCGCCTGATCGCCCAGGCAGGACCGGCGGCAGCATGGCCCAGGAATTCCAGCAGGCCCGAGGCCGGTGTCTCCAGGAAACTCAGGATCCGCAGCAGGGTGGACTTGCCTGAGCCATTGGGGCCGGTGAGGCCCAAACATTCTCCCTCGGCCACGCACAGGGCGTCCACCCGCAGCACCTCACGGCCGGCATAGTGCTGGGTGACGTGTTCCAGGCGGTACAAGGGGGGCATCAGACCTCCCCCCGCCGGCGCAGCCAGGTCAGGACCACGTTCACCAGCAGGGCGATGAGCATGAGCACCAGCCCCAGGGCGATGCCCTGGGCGAACTCACCCTTGCCAGTTTCCAGGGCAATGGCCGTGGTGATGGTCCGGGTGTGCCATTTGATGTTGCCACCCAGCATCATGCAGATGCCGATTTCCGAAAACACGCGGCCAAAGGCCGCCACACCGGCCAGCATCAGGCCATGGCGGGCCTCCAGCAGGCAGGTCCAGGCCTCCTGCATGGGCGAGGCTCCCAGGGTGCGCAGGGTGACGGGCAGGCGGGCATCCAGGCTTTCAATGCTCTGGGCCGTGAGGGCGATGACGATGGGCAGGGCCAGGAGCACTTCCCCCAGAACCATCCCTTCGATGGTGAACAGCAGGCCCATGTCTCCCAGGGGGCCGCGACGCGAGATGAAGGCGTACACCAGCAGGCCGATGACCACGGTGGGGATGCTCAGGGATGTTTCCACCAGCATGCGCACCAGGCGTTTGCCGCGGAAGGTGGTGAAGCCCAGCAGAAACCCCAGGGGCGTGCCCAGGGCCAGGCTCACGGCCATGGCGGCGGCGCTCATGACCACGCTGACACGGATGGCGGACCAGGTTTCCGGATGTCCCTCGGCCAGCAACCGCACGCCTTCCTGCACGCCTTCGGCAAGAAACCACATACAGTGCCTACCCTGCGGTGTTGGTGATGGCCGGCCATGTTTCCGTGGTTGCCAGCCCCCCCAGGGCCTGCGCCTTGCTGGCGGCTTCCCGGTTCACGTGCTGTTGCACGGCCAGGAACAGGTTCAGCATGCGGCGGCCATAGGGCGTCAGGGAGTAGCCGGAGCGGTCGTGCCCGGTTTTCTCCACCAGGGATTGGCCAAGCAGCGTTTCGGTTTTCTTGATTTTTCCCCAGGCGGCCCGGTAGCTCATGTTCATGGATTGCGCGGCCTTGCGCAGGGAGCCCATCTGGTCGATGCGTTCCAGCAGGAGCGCCCGGCCGGGGCCAAGGAGCACGGCGCCGTCACGCTCCAGCCACACATGGGCGCGGAAGTGCGTGCCCAGAGCGTCGGGGCGATCGGAGGAGGGGGAGTTCGATTCCATGGGAATGCCTTGTGATTGAAGTCAGTTTGTGCAGCCTCTATATGCTTTTTCTTGCCTATAGTGAAGCGAAAACATGGCCCCACCCCGAGGCCCCCATGCTTTCCATTTTGCACAAAGCGGCGTATGGTTGGAGAAACCGGCACGCCACCTTCAGCTGCGCAAGGAGCTGCTTCATGCACGCAGGGCTTGAACTCATCACCGAAAAACGCGGGCAGGCGCTGGTGCTGCATCTTGGCGGGCGCCTGGACAACACCACCGTGACGTTGTTTCAGCAGCGGGTGGAGCAGGTGCTGGCTGTGGGTGAGGCCAGGATCGTGGTGGATCTGGCCAGGCTGGAATACATTTCCTCGGCGGGCATGCGGGGGCTGCTGGCCCTGGCCATGCAGCTGCGCAGCCGGCCGGATGGCTCTATTGCCTTTGCCCGGCCCCAGGGCATGGTGCAGGATGTGCTCAGGCTGGCGGGGTTCCAGCAGATGTTCACCATGTTCGACAGCCTGGAAGACGCCGTGCGGGCGTGACATCGGCCATGTCGTCCTTGCCCATGCACACATTGCGGCTGCCGGCCACCCTGGACCAACTTGCCCGGGCGCGGGAGTTCGTGCTCACCCACGCCCCGGCCATGCTGGAGCACAAGGTGGATCTGGTGCTGGAGGAGCTCTTCCTCAACGTGGCCAACCATGCGTATGCCGGGGGCCAGGCCACCCACGCCGATGCGCGCTGGGGCGAGGTGGAGATTGCCTGCGGGGTGGAACCGGACCCTGTTTCCCCGCGTTTTCACCTGTGCCTCACGGACTGGGGGCCGGCCTTTGATCCCCTGGCCCTGCCAGCCCCGGACCTGCAGGCGGAGCTGGAAGATCGCGAGCCCGGCGGCCTGGGGGTGCATCTGGTCAAGCAGATGACCAGCT
>JAIWOE010000058.1 GCA_020217165.1 Desulfovibrio sp.
CCACCAGCGCCTACCATCACATGGCCCGGCTGGAGCAAGAACGGCGCGGCTATGACCTTGCCTTGCAGGCCCTGGACAAATGCATGGCCGTGGCCACCCAGGCCCAGCAGGGTCCCCAGGCCGGTGCCGCGCGCGCGCGCCTGCTCCTGTGCCGCTACGAACAGGCCCGCACCCGGCTGCTGCAGCAACGCTACGACGATGCCCAGGTGCTGCTGGATGCCCTGCTCAAGGAACCGGACTTTGATCCCGAACTCAACGCCACTGCCGGGTACGTATTGGCGGAAATCTACCGCAACCAGAACAATCCAGACAAAGCCGTGACCCTGCTCAAGGCCATCCAGGATTCCTACCCCAACCCAGCGGTGGTCAAGAGCCGCCTGGACAAGATCGAACAGTCCAAGAAATGACGGTGCGGGGGAAGCATCCTCAGAGCATGCTCCCCCCGCATCCTGTGCTACCGCAGCTTGGCAATCAGCTCCCGGGCCACCTTTTCCCCGGAAAGCAGCATTCCGCCAAAGATGGGCCCCATGCGATAGGACCCGTGGGTGGCGTTGGCCGCCATGCCGGCCACCCACATGCCGGGGAAGACCTCCCGGGTGTTCAGCACGGTGTCGATCTCGGCCCGGCCGGCCCACATGGATTTCTCGCCCACCACGCCGCCGGTGACCGTATCCAGCTGCACGTCGTTCTTGCGCACCAGGGTGCGCAGCACTTCCATGTCATGCCCGGTGGCTTCGATGACGGCCTTGCAGCCGATGGTGACGGGATCCACGTGCAGGCCGGCGATTTCCACGGGGGAGGAATTGACCACCAGCCCGGTCACCCGGGCCTTGGGACCCTCGCCACGCAGCATCACGTCCTCCACGCTCATGCAGTTGAAGATCTTGGCCCCGGCCAGGCAGGCCTTGGAGGCCAGGGTGGAGGCCACGGCCACGGCATCGGCCACAAAGCAGCCGGGCTCGGCTTCGGCAAGGGGCACGCCGGCCTCATCCAGCACGTGGCGGCTTTCTTCCTGTACCACCAGCATGTTCCAGGTCATGCCACCGCCCCACACGCCGCCGCCCAGGGAGAGCTTACGTTCGAACAGGGCCACGTTCAGGCCGGCCTCGGCAAGTTTCCAGGCAGCGGTCAAGCCAGATGGTCCACCGCCCACAATGGCCACGTCGCATTCGATGGCGGCAAGGAATTTGTCAAAATAGGCGCGGGCGATGACGCGGGTGGTGGCGATTTCGTCAAACGGAAGAGCAGCAGTCATGAAACACACTCCCAGGGTAAGGACGCGGGGCCCGGGAGAGTTCATGCCTGCAGACGGGGGCGGCCAGATGCACCACGGGCTGCAGGGTCCGAATTCCCTCCGGCGGTACGAGCCGCGTCAGGTTCTATGGGTATGATCTCAGCCCGGCCCGGCATGGCCGGCGGGCACCCCAATCGGATTGCAGTGGGAGGTATCGCGTTTGGCGGCCCCTGGCAAGGGCCTTCTCCAGGCAGGGAAATGCGCTTCAGTCTTGCTGTTCCGGGGCGTCTCCCAGCTCCCGCATGTAGCGGCAGCGCTTGTTGGGACAGGCGATGTGTTCGCCCTTGGCCTTGGTGGTCTTTTTTACCAGCACCGGGGAGTCGCACACCGGGCACGGCTCTGCGATGGGCCAATCCCAGAGGGCAAAGTCGCATTTTGGGAAGGTGTTGCAGGAATAGAAGATCTTGCCGCGCTTGGAGCTTTTTTCCACCAGTTCGCCGGTGCAGCCCTCGCGCGGGCAGCGAACGCCCGTGGAAAAAGGCTGGGCGTGCTTGCACTTGGGATAGTTGGAGCAGGCGATGAACCGGCTGCCGGTGCGGGATTTCTTGATCACCAGATCATGCCCGCAGTCCGGGCAGGTGCCCACTTTTTCCCGCTGCACGGGCTCGGCTTCCACCACGGTGATATTGCCGTTTTCGTCCCGGGTGAAATTCTTGGTGTTGGAGCAGTCGGGGTAGCCGGTGCAGGCCAGAAAAGGTCCGGCCTTGCCGAATTTCACCACCAGGGGCTTGCCGCACTGCTCGCAGAGGAGCCCGGTTTCCAGCCCGGCCTTGACACTCTGCATCCGCTTTTCGGCGTCCTTGAGGGTGGCGTAAAAGCCGCCGGCAAATTGCTTGAGCAGATCCACCCAGTTGGCGTCGCCATCGGCCACCTGGTCCAGGCGTTCTTCCATGCCGGCGGTAAAATCCACATCCATCAATTCCCTGAAGTGCTCTGCCAGCAGATCGCTCACGGTCTCGCCCAGGTCCGTGGGAACAAAGAGCTTTTTCTCCAGGCGGCAGTAGTCTCGATCCAACAGGGTGGAAATGATGGCGGCATAGGTGGAGGGCCGCCCGATGCCCTTTTCTTCCAGCTCGCGCACCAGGGAGGCTTCGGAGAACCGGGGCGGAGGCTGGGTGAACTTCTGCTCGCCGTGCAGTTTGACCAGGGCCAGGGCCTGGCCGGACTCCAGCTCGGGCAGTTCCTGGGTGGCGTCGGCCTCGCGGGTCACGGCCAGAAAGCCCGGGAAGAGCAGCCGTTCGCCCTTGGCTCGCCACTCCGTATCCGCCGCGGCCACGAGTACGGTGGTGTCCCAGAAGCGCGCCGCGGCCATCTGCGAGGCCACGAAGCGTTCCCAGATGAGTTTGTAGAGGTGATATTGATCATTGGGCAGTTCCCCCTTGAGGGAATCCGGCCGGATGGTCACATCGACAGGGCGGATGGCTTCGTGGGCGTCCTGGGCGCCGCCCTTGGTCTTGAAGTAGCGCGGCTGGGGGGGATAGTAGTCCTGGCCGAAGGATTCGACGATGAAGGCCCTGGCGGCGTCCCTGGCATCGTCGCTGATGCGCACGCTGTCGGTACGCATGTAGGTGATGAGGGCCTGGGCGCCGCGATCGCCCAAAACCACGCCTTCGTACAGCCGCTGGGCCGTGCTCATGGTTTTTTTGGCCGGATACCCCAGCCGCTGGTTGGCCGCCTGCTGCAGGGTGGAGGTGATGAAGGGCGGCGGCGGGGTGCGGGAGCGCTCTTTTTCCGTGACGTCCGACACCACAAAAGCCGCGGCCTTGACCTTTTTTTCCAGGGCCTTGGCCTCGTCCTTGGAACCTATTTTGGCCTTTTTGCCGCCAATTTTGGTCAGTTCCGTGGTAAACTGGGGCGCGTCGGCATGTTGACCGGCGGCCAGCAGGGCCTTGAAGGTCCAGAATTCTTCGGGAACAAAAGCCCGGCGTTCCTTTTCGCGGTCCACCACCAGCCGCAGGGCCACGCTTTGCACCCGGCCGGCGGAAATGCCGCGCTTGACCTTGCTCCACAGCAGGGGGGAAATCTTGTAGCCCACCAGCCGGTCCAGGATGCGCCGCGCCTGTTGGGATTCGAATAGTTTGGTATTGATTTCACGGGGATGCTCCAACGCTTCCTTGACCGCCCTGGGGGTGATCTCGTTGAACTGGATGCGCTGGATGTTGGGGTTCTTGGCCTTGATGAGCTCGGCCACATGAAAGGCAATGGCCTCCCCTTCGCGGTCCGGGTCGGGGGCAAGAAACACCTGGCGGGACTTTGAAGCCTGGCTCTTGAGTTTGTTGACGACCTTCTCCTTGCCTTCAATCACTTCATATTCCGGGAGAAAGTCCTTGCCTTCGTCCACTCCCAGGCGGCGGGAGGGAAGGTCGCGCACGTGGCCCACGCTGGCCTCCACCTCGTAGTTGGAGCCCAGGAACTTCTTGATGGTCTTCACCTTGGCCGGCGATTCCACGATAATGAGGTCTTTTGCCATGGGCAGGTAGATACGCACAGCCACCCCCCTTGGCAAGTGACACCCCGCCCCGGGCCATCAAAGCGGGCTCCGAACAGGGTACCTGGGGAGAATCCCGGGTGCGGGAACCCAGCTTGCCCCCTGCGCATCCTGCTTGTTTCATACATCCTCATGCTTCTTGGCCCAGTCATTGCTAGCACTTTCTGCAATGGATGCGCCCCGGGACCGGCAGCGGTTCGCGGCGGGCCGCCCCGTGCACGCCACCAGGGCGCCACCAGGGCGCCACCAGGGCGCTAATCCGGTGGATGTACTGTAATGATTCATGTTTTATTGACTGGAGGGAGGACGCATGATCCACAACCTCGCCGCGTTGTCGCAGACGAGAGCAGGGACCACAGCCACTTCGGCGGAAGACACAGGGCTGCGCCGTCGGATCACTGACGCCGTATTCTCCAGCGGCGCCCAGAAATCCTGGGCCGAGAACCAGGCCAGCCGGCATGGCTTGTCCTTTGCCGACAGACTGTTCGGCTACAGTCAGGCCACCACCACCTCCGCCGCCAAGGGGGATGCCATCGATGCCATCAAATCCCCTTCCACCCGGTTGGACCGCAAGGCCCTGACTGTGGTGGCCCAGCTGCAGGAAGAATACGGGGACAACAAACACGCCGTGCGCAAACCCGTGAACCGACCGGAGGACGCCGCCTCCCGCAGCTTGCCCAACACCCATGTGTCCGGCATTCCAAGGTCGGACAAGCCTGGCGGCGGGCGCGCCGGGAGCCGTTCCGCTGGCATGGCCGGCGCACCGGTGGAGGAGGGCAAGGCCCTGCAGTCCAACAATGGCGCGGTGCGCGGCGCGGTGCAGCGGGCCTATCGCAGCTCCCCCAGTTACGAAGCCCTGGCCAGGGAACACCGGGAGCTGTTGCAGCAGAACATCAACAGCCTGCAGGAAGACAGTTTTCTCGAAGAAGATAATTTTGAGCTTGGCGGCCTGGCCGCGCAGTTCGAGTCCGGCCCGGAGGGCGTGGCGGCCATTGGCTATGACCGCGTGGGCGGCACGTCCTACGGGAAATACCAGATCTCTTCGCGCGCCGGCACCATGAGCCGGTTCATCGCCTACCTGCGCGAGGAGGAGCCGGAATGGGCCAGCCGCCTGGCCTCCAGCGGGCAGGCCAACACCCGCGGTCGCCACGGGGCCATGCCGGACACCTGGCGGGCCATTGCCAAGGAGAATCCCACCCGCTTCGAAGCCCTGCAGGATGACTTCATCCTGCGCACCAACTACCATCCTGCCCGGCAGGCCATTCTGGAAGCCACCACGATTGATGTTTCCAGCTGCTCCCCGGTGCTGCAGGACGTGCTCCACTCCACGGCCGTGCAACATGGCCCGGGCGGCGCGTCCCGCATTTTCATCAACGCCTTGCAGCGCACCGGCGCCACACCGGACAAGGTGGCCGAAGAGCCGCTCATTGCGGAGATTTATCGCTCCCGCAAACGTAATTTCGGGTCCTCGTCCTGGCGGGTGCGCCGGGCTGTGGCGGCCCGGCTGACCACGGAAATGGACATGGCTATCGATTTGCTCAAGCAGGGTGGCGCCATGGTGGCGGACAAGGGGGCCTAAACAGGATGCCTGGGTCGCGGTTCAGGTGCCCCGGGCCTCGCCTGGGGTGTCGGCCCATTGGGCTGCCAGGGCCCTGGCCCGCTGCGGCATGATCTGCCAGCCCTTGACCGGGGCGTGCTGGCCCTTGACGGCCTCCTGCTCCAGGGTGCGCGGTTCGGCCTGCAAGGCGGCGTAAAAGGCCTCGTTGCGCTGGGTCAGTTCCCAGGCCATGACCTGGCTGAAGAGCACGCCGTTGACCTCACTCTGCTTTTCCAGGCGCGAGGCCAGGTTGATGGCATCCCCCACGAAGGAGATTTCCAGCTCGTCCTCGCCGATGTTCAGGATCCAGATGCGCCCGGCGTCAATCCCCACTCTGGTGCCCGTATCCACCACCAGGTTCGTGCGTTCGGCCAGTCCGCCAAAGATGGCGTCCCCCAGGGCGATCATCTCCACCCCGAAGCGCACGGCGCGTTCAAAGGCGTCGTCCTGGGGCTGGGGATAGTTGAAAACCGCCAGCACCGAATCGCCGATGAACTTGTCCAGCACCCCGCCATGTTCCCGCAGCAGCTCCCGGGCCCGCTTGTAGTACAGGTAGAGGTGCTCGTTGAGGGTTTCCATGTCCGCCAGTTTCACCAGGTGTGAGAAATTCTTGATGTCCGTGAAGACGATGACCACCTTGTCCAGACTTTGCCCAAAGCGGAAGAACTCCTCCTGACTTTTGCCGGAACGGGCAAAGGCAGAAGCCACGGGGGCGGGCATTTTGCGCACGATGGCCAGGCGGGCGGCATCCACCTCCAGGAGGCTGTGCTCCTCATCACGCAGGATGCGGGATACTCGGGCGCTTTTGGCGGCCACGGCCGGCGGCAGCTCCGGGGCTGGGGCCACGCCCTGAGGCCATGCTTGGGACCACGCCTGGGGGGGCACGCGGGGCTGATCCGGGGACTGCGAGGCGCGCTGGGCATTGCCCGACGGCGTCCTGGGTGGTGCGCCCGGTGCGCCCGGAGCGTCAAGGACATCCAACCCGGTTTCCAGATGCGCGGCCAGGTGTGCGGTCTTGAGTTTTTCCGCCGCCGCCGGGGAGGAGGTGATGGCTTTGGCGTCGGGTTCGGTCACCCCCAGGTCGCGGGCGAACTGCTCCACCGTCTGCCAGGAGAGCATGGGCGCAATGTGCCGGTAATGCTGCAGGAACAGGGCTTCTTCGTACGGATTGGGATGGTACGGCGTCAGCATGACAAACCGGCGCAGGGGCAAAGGCGTGGCCTTGAGTTTTTCGGCCATGAGGTTGAACATGGCCGTGGGCACCTTGGAGCGGATATCCACGGCGGTGAGGCCGTATTCCGGATCCTCGTACAAATAATTGATGGAATTCTGCAGGGGAAGGGGGATGCGGCGCAAGGGCTTGCCCATGAGCGCCAGCAGGGAGCCCACGGAACTTTGCAGGGCGACATAGGTGGAAATGGACACGCGCCACATCCTGGTTTGCGTGGCTGGATGGCACGGCGATTTTTTCAAGCATATCGCAGTGCCGCCGTCAGGGCAAGGCTGGGGAGCCGGAGGTGCGGAGGGGACTCAGGCCGTGTGGGTGCGCACCAGCTGCACGCGGCGTGGCGTGAAGCCGAAGCGGGCGTACCAGCGCATCGCACGGTCGTTGCCTGACACCACGGCCAGGGAAATGGGGGAAGCCCCCTGCCCCTCCAACCAGGTCAGGCCGGCGTGCATGAACGCCTCGCCAATGCCGGCCCCGCGGTGCGCGGGCTGGACGTAAATGGAATCCACCTCCCCCGCTCCGCAAGCCGCCATGCTGCAGATGCAAAAGCCCACGGGAACAGTGCCACAGGCCGCAGCGGGTTGTGCCAGCTGCACCTGCAGGCCGCCCTGGGCATGGGCCAGGATTTCCGCGGCACGATCCCTAAACTCGCGGCATTGGAACCACGGCGCGAACACCGGCGCCACCTTGGCATGGTGGTCGCACAGCTCCCGCCACAGCGGCGCCACGGCGTCCAGCAGTTCGGCGCCGCCCGTTCGAAACGTGTAGTCCTCCAATGCGGCCATGGTGTCCTCGCGTGGTAATGGCTGGTGCGTCTTCCCTCTCACCGGCGTTGGCTCGCGCAGGGTCATACGCATTTTTTGGCGGTTCCACCAGTGCCGAATTCCCGTGCGCAATGGCGAGTGTTGCGTCCTCAATATACGTGTATGTAAAGACACCGCAGGCTCCGTGAGTCCACCAAACTCCATGCATTGTGGTGGACGGTCCTCCCATAACTAAAGTGGTAGAAATACCACCTTATTTCGGGGACATCACACTGGACATCATCGGCCAGCTGTGGTCTTCTGACGTAGACGAGGGCATGCCTGGGCATGCAGGGGCTGGTTCACTGACGGGGTGGCATGAGCCGGGGGGGGCCCGATGGACGGGGAGGCGACACGCAAGGCTGCGGATCGCGGAGCATCTGCTCCAGCGCCCTCGTTGCGCGGTGCTTCTTCCGGCAAGTGGGGCGGCACGCATTCCCTGAAGTACCTCATCATTGTGCCCATGGCCTTGCTCATCACCACGGCCGTGGTGGTGACGGCGCTGCTGGTGTTCAAGGCCGCCCGCCTGGCCGTGCACGACATGGCCCGGCAGCTGCGCACTGAAGAACTGGCCAGGGTTCGCGACAACCTGATGGACTACCTGGCTATCCCCCCGGCGGTGAACGAGGGCAACGCCCATGCCCTGCGCGCCGGCCTCCTGCGGCTGGAGGATCCCCACTCCGTGCAGCGCCATTTTTATGCGGTGCTGCGTCAGCATCCATCCCTGGCCTATTCCTTTTTCGGCACCACGGAAGGGGAATTCTACGGCGCACGCCGACTGCCCGACGGCACCTTGCAGATTGTGCGCGCCGGCCGCGAAACCGGCGGCGATTCCCATAATTATTCCACCACTCCCCTGGGCGATGCCCAGGACCTGGCCCAGACCTACACGAATTTCGACCCGCGCACCCGTCCCTGGTACAAGGCCGGCGTGCAGGCCGCCGGCCCCACCTGGACGCCCCTGTACCGGCATTTTGTCATCAAGGATTTGGCCCTCACGGCCTCCCAGCCCTATTATGGCCCCACCGGCGAGCTGGTGGGTGTGTTCGGGGTGGATTACGTTCTGGATCAGGTGCACCGCTCCCTGCACTCCATCCAGATCAGTCCCAACGGCTGCGTGTTCGTGATGGAACCGGGCGGCGCCCTGGTGGCCGCCTCCACCCTGGAAAGCCAGGCCCTGATCCGCGAGGTGAACGGCACGTTCCACCCCGTGGCGGCCAATGTCTCGGGATCGCCCCTTATCGAGCAGGCGGCGCTGGCGCTGGAGGGCCTGCCCGGCGGGAACGGGGATGGCGCTCAGGTGTTGCTCTCCTTCCAGGCGCAGGGAGAAACACAATACCTGCAGGCCACCCGCATTGCGCCGGCCCCGGGGCTGGAATGGGTGCTGGCGGTGGTCATGCCCGAGTCTGACCTCATGGGGCGCATTACGGCCATCACCAGGCATGTGGGTCTGCTCATGGTGGCGGTGGTGGTGCTCATCGTGGTCCTGGGGGTCTTCCTGGCTTCGCGCATCACGGCGCCCATCAAAACCCTTGGCCAGGATGTGGCACAGCTCACCCGGGGCAACTGGAACATCACGCCGCGCTCCACGGCCATTCGGGAAATCGACCAGTTCGCCGCAGCGTTCCAGGCCATGGGCGGCCAGCTGCAGGCGCTGTTTGACGCACTCACCGAACAGCAACAGCTCGTGGCCCGGCAAAACGAGGTGCTGGAACAGCGGGTGGCCGAGCGTACCGCCAGCCTGGATGCCGCCACCCATCGCCTGCGGGCGTTTTTTGAGAATATTCCCGGCCACATCAATGTGGTGGATACGGAGTTTCGCATCGTGGCCGCCAGCCGGGGCCTGCTGCGCGCCTTTGGCATTGAGGATGCGGAAGCCATTGTCGGGCGGCCCTGTCATGAGGCGTTTCAAGGCAGGACGAGCCTGTGCGCCCACTGCTCATTACCCCAGTGTTTCGAGACCAAGCTGCCTGCAGTGCGCTACTCCACCCCGGAGGAGGAAGCCCTCACCGGCCGGGCCTATCAGATTTACAGCGGCCCCATCCTGGACGACCAGGGCGAGCTCATCGGCGGCATGGAATATGTGGCGGACATCACCGACCTGCGGGCCATCGAAACGCAACTGGTGCAGGCCAAGGAGGCCGCCGAGGCCGCCAACCAGGCCAAAAGCGAATTCCTGGCCCGCATGAGCCATGAAATCCGCACCCCCATGAACGCCATCCTGGGCATGACCGAGCTGGCCCTGCTCACGGGCATGACACCGGAACAGCGCGAGTACCTGGACACGGTGCGCAGCGCGGCCATGCATCTGCTGGAGGTGATCAACGACATCCTCGAACTGTCAAAAATCGAAGCCAATCGTCTGGAATTGTTCCCGAGTCATTTTGATTTTCATGGCCTGCTGCACACGGTGACGGCCACCATGCGCGTCCAGGCGCACGCCAAGGACCTGGCCCTGGAGCTGGAGATTGCCCCCGACGTGCCGCGGCTGCTGCATGCGGACAGGACCAAGCTCCACCAGATCCTGATGAACCTTCTGGGCAATGCCATCAAGTTTACGGATGCAGGCGGCGTGGTGGTGCGCGTGGGGAGCATGCCCCAAACGGAGCCCGACTCCCTGCGTGTGCGCGTGGAGGTGGTGGACAGCGGCGTGGGTGTTGCGGACCCGGCGCGGCAACATATTTTTGACGCCTTTGTGCAGGAAGACGGCACCGCCAGCCGCAAATTTGGCGGCACCGGCCTTGGTTTGGCCATCTGCCGGCGTTTGGTGGAAATGATGGAGGGGGAAATCTGGCACGAACCCAGGCCCGGCGGCGGCAGCGTGTTCGCCTTCACCTTCCGGGCTGCCCCTGGCGATGCGGCCCAGGTGCAAGACCAGGTGCAGGAACAGGAAGAGCCGATGCAGGCAGCACAGGGCCCGGGCCTTCCGCCTGACGTTCCAGGGGCGCATGCGGCGGACCGCGGGACTGGCTCTGGAGCAGATCATGCGGCAGGCCAGGCCCAGGAGACCTCCCTCAGGGTGCTCATTGTGGATGATACCCCGGTGAACATTCGCCTGACCGAGCGGTTTCTTCAAAAAACCGGCCACCGCTCCAGCAGCGCCACCAATGGCCGCGAGGCCCTGGCGGCCCTGCGCGCCGGCGCCTTCGATCTGGTGCTCATGGATGTGGAAATGCCTGGCATGAACGGCTTTGAAGCCACGCAGCGCATTCGGGCCGGGGAGGGTGGCGAGGCGCATCGCCAGGTGTGCATCATCGGCCTCACGGCCCACGCCCTGAGTGATTATCAGGCCCGGGGTCTGGCGGCGGGCATGGACGACTACCTGACCAAGCCCGTCAGCCTGGCGGCCCTGCGCGCCGCCGTGGCCCGGGTGGCCCAAACGTCCCAGGCGTCCCAGCTCCCTCAACCCTCTCCGGCTGCCGAGGGCACTGCAGAAGGAGTGCAGCAGCATGCTCCCCACGGGCCGGAGGTCTCGACCGAAGCCCTAGCAGTGCCCGTGCTGGACCTTGCCGGCGCTGTCCAGCGCATGGGCGGAGACCGTGAACTGCTGGTGGATGTCACGGCGCAGGTGTGCGCGGTCCTGCCGGAAAAGACCGCCCTGCTGCAGGATGCCCTGGCCCGCAGCGTCCCGGCCGAGGCTGCCCGCGTGGCGCACACCCTGCGCTCCAACCTGGCCATGATCGGCGCCGAAGCGGCCGCCAGGACGGCAGAAGAGCTGGAGCGGGCCCTGATGGCCGGGGCGCTGGACATCGCCACCACGGCCCAGGCCCGGTTGGTGGAGGCCCTGCGCCGGCTTGAGCAGGAACTCCTGGCCCAGGAGATCATCACCCGGCCCCATGCGGACACCACCGGTGAAGAATGAGATAATTTGCATATAAATGCATGCGTTGAAAAAGAATTTGCGTATGGGGATGATCCATGCAATACCATTTCTGCACACTGACGCATCGGCTCATGCGCAACCGAATGGAGAGTAATGACGCACGGATACCGAAAGACTCTGCTATGTACGGTGGTCGTGCTCTTGTGCCTTGCCCTCGCCCTGCCGGCCCAGGCTGGTGACAAGAGTCTTCAGTGGAACCAGCTTCCGCCGGAAAGCCTCACCGCAGACGGCCTGGCTCGGGTCATCGTAGGGATTGACGTGAAAAGCTACGAATCCCTCGCGGCCAACTCCTCGCAGCATCAGGTCATTACGCCGGGCGAGGCCGATACCTCCCGCAATGCGGCCAAGGCTGCCGATGCCGCCCTGGAGAACGCCATCGCCAACAGTGTGGATGCCCTCCTGGCTTCCCTGCCCAAGGCCGGGGTCCAGGTCAACCGGCGGTATACGGCGTTCCCGTTCCTGGCCATTTCCGTGGATGCCAAGACGTTGGAGGTCCTGCGGGCGGATCCCAGGATTATTTCCATTGAAATTGATGCGTCCCAGCCCGCGCCGGTGCCCATTCCGTCCAGCCCGACAGATGCCCCCGGAGCGACGGACTCCCCCTCCTCCAACCTCAATTGGGTCCCCCCAAGGTGGGGGCTGACGTGGCCTGGAACAAGGGCTACACCGGCAAGGGGTGGTACGTGGCCGTCCTGGATACCGGCATTCGCCGCACCCACGAATTTTTGTACGCGCTCACACCACTAAGGAGTGCGGCCAATCCAGGTGACATCAGGATGCCTTCCAGAAAAGAACGATTCCATCGCGTTGGCCAGCACGGGGTAGGTACACGAGCCTTGCAGCCGGCATGTCTGACGTTGGGAAAGGATTTGTTCGGCCCAGCGCTCGCCACGGGCGCTCTGCGTGCCCAGGCTTCACGAGCAGGGCGCATTTGGTGGAACGGTTATGTAAGCGGGCAGGCGTGAAGGAGTTCGGCTTCCACGCCATCCGCCACCTCACGGCCAGTATCATGTATCGTGAAGGGCAGCCTGTGGCAGTCATCCAGGCCGTGCTGCGTCACAAATCACCCCAGACGACGACGCGGTATCTGCAGTTGTTGGGCTTGAAGCAGACCCATGAGGCCATGGAAGCGGTGATGGGGCAAAGAGGACCGGGTAAGGTGGTGACCCTTCGGCCCGCTGCAAACGGATGATGAAGGAAAAACCACCCTATCGACGGCGTCAATGTGGACGTGATGTGGTCAGCAAGAAAAAAGGCTTACACGGTGAGTGTAAGCCTTTGATTTTTTTTGGCGTCCCCAAGGGGATTTGAACCCCTGTCGACGGCGTGAAAGGGGACAAGCAACCGGGCAGGATTCTTTCTTTTCGGGTACTTGTCAGCACACAACCGCATTTCTTTTATACCAAAATTCAAGAGCCGGTGCAACCAGAGGGATAACCGGGCAAGGGGGTGGCCGATGAGCGCCCCATTGATATCCCGCGCCTTGGAGTTGGCCGAAGAAACCATCCCGGACGCTCTGCGGAGCCGCCCACAATGGGTTTGCTGGCGCTATGTCCATCGTCCAGGCGCGCCGAAGCCGACAAAGCAACCCATCTGTGCCGCCACGGGAAAGCTAGCATCCACCTCTGATCCAGCCACCTGGAGCGATTATCACACGGCGCGGGCTGCCGTCGAAAAATACCGCCTGGACGGCATCGGCTATGTCTTCACTGCCGAGGATCCCTTCTGTGGCATCGACTTGGACAGTTGCTTGACGCCAGAAGGAGAATGGGATCCGTGGGCGCGGAATATCGTTGCCCGACTGGATTCGTACACGGAGCTTTCGCCTTCAGGCGAGGGCCTGCATATCATCGTCCAGGGACGCATTCAGGATGAGCTGGGCAACCGGCGGGGCCGCTTTGAATGCTACGACAAGAAGCAATTTTTCACCGTGACGGGGAAAATTGCGCCGGGCCTGGATTATTCTATTGGCATCGAGGAACGCCAGCAAGAGCTAGACGCCGTGCGCCGGCAAGAGCTGGGAGACGCGAGGAAGACTTCGCCAAAGCCTTATGAGGTGACACGGCATGCAGACCTCGCATTGATCGAAAAATCCTTCGGCTGGAAAAATGGTCAACGCATCCGCCGGTTGTGGGGTGGTGACTGGAGCGACCACAAGAGCCGATCCGAAGCCGACCTCTCGCTGTGCAATCACCTCGCCTTTCTCTTCCAGAGGGACGCCTCGCGCATGGACCGCGCCTTCCGGGAATCCGGCCTCATGCGCCCCAAGTGGGACGCCGTGCACGTCCAGGGCGCGACCTATGGTGAGGCGACCATTGCCAAAGCCATTGCAGGCTGTCGGGAGTGCTGGGGCGAGAAGAAGACTGCCGCTGACGGCGGGTTTGACCACCTCACGGAAGATTCCATTGCCCTAGCTTTCGCTGCGAAATTCAAGGACGATTTGCGCTTCGATCATCACGCGGGGAAATGGTACGCTTGGCAGGGAACGCATTGGCGGAAGGAAGAGACGCGACAAGCCTTCGATTGGTGCCGCGATCTGTGCCGGGAGCTGAACGCCAAGGGCAAGACCACGTTCGCCAAGGCGACCACCGCCTCTGCCGTGGAACGCTTCTGCCAGGCTGATCGGGCCTTCGCCGTCACCAGCGAGATTTGGGATACTGACCCGTTCAAGCTGGGAACACCTGCAGGAACGGTGAATCTCAAGACAGGCTATCTGTTGCCACCGCAACGAGAAGAGTACATCACCAAGCAGACGGCTGTTGCGCCGGATGAGTGGAGCGATTGCCCGACATGGAAGCGATTTCTCGCAGACGCTACAAGAGGTGATGAGGCGCTACAAAAGTACCTGCAACGGATTACCGGATACCTGTTGACCGGGAGCACCAAAGAGCATGCGCTGTTCTTCGTGTACGGACCAGGCGGCAATGGCAAATCTGTGTTCCTCACGGCGATCACCGAAATCCTTGCCGACTACGCGACCACAAGCAGCATGGAAACCTTCATCGCCTCGAAAAATGACCGTCACCCTACGGACCTCGCCATGCTGAACGGTGCGCGGCTGGTGTCCGCCAGCGAGACGGAAGAGGGCCGGGCCTGGGCTGAATCCAAAATCAAGCAGATGACCGGCGGGGACAAGATCACTGCGCGATTCATGCGCCAGGACTTCTTCACCTTCACGCCGCAGTTCAAGTTGCTGATCGTCGGCAACCACCAGCCAAACCTACACAATGTGGATGATGCCATGCGCCGCAGGTTCAACATGATCCCCTTCGAGCACCAGCCGGAACAACCTGATCCCGATCTACCTGCAAAGCTGCGTGCAGAATATCCTGGCATCCTCCGTTGGATGATCGAGGGCTGTCTTGAATGGCAGCAAATAGGACTGGCGCGGCCTGAGGTGGTGACACAGGCGACGGCCGAATACTTTGATGGGCAGGATGTCTTCGGCCAATGGCTGGAAGAATGCTGCGAGGTGGGAGCCCACAAAGCGGGGCAGCCGAGCGAGCTGTTTGCGTCCTGGAAAGCCTTCGCGGAACGCAACGGGGAAGACGCTGGCAATGCAAAATCATTCGCCAACAACCTGAAAAAGCGTGGGTTCTTGAAGACAAACAAGCGTGTCGCAGGCGCGGTGACGCACGTGTACAGCGGGATTGCATTGACTCCCAAGTCTGACGGCTGGCAGCCGTACAAGGACTAGTGTAGCCGGGAGATTTTTTTGCAACATGCTGAAATATATCATTTGTAGCCATGTAGCCGGATGTAGCCGGGAAATTACCATTATCGGCCTTACGCGCGCGCGCGTGCGCGCGTGACTGGCTTATACGAAAAAACGTGGCTACACGTGGCTACGTGGCTACACTTCGGGAGCTTGCCCCATGGACGCAATGACGAAAAGACTGTTAGAGCGGACACTTAGGCAGAACGGCTTCACTCGCAAGCAGGCAGAGAAAGCTGTTGCACTGGCGCATCAGGTGCTGATGGAAAAAGAATCGACCCGGCAAAGCGCACCGCATGCGCAATGGAACGCAGGGTAATCCATGGCATCCTGGCCGTACAATACAACCGCCTGGCGCAAGCTACGCGCCCATGTGTTGCGGCAATCGCCCATGTGCCGCCTCTGTGCTGGCCGTGGGCTGGCCGTCCCTGCGGTGGACGTGGACCACATCACGCCCGTGGCCGATGGTGGCGCGCCGTTCGACGAGGACAACCTGCAACCGCTGTGTCACTCGTGCCATAGCAGGAAGACGCGGGCTGACCAGACGGGCAGGCCCATGCGGGGATGCGACGAGGACGGGACGCCGCATGATGCGCGGCATTGGTGGCGATAGTCAATGCAAAGACTGTGCCAAAGTGAACGGTGGCAGGTGGCATGGTTTATGCATATACCGTGCCAAGATGAAAAAAATCTTTCATAACTGGCACTTATAGACCGTGCGCGCCCCTCAATAAAGAGTTTTTTTTCACCCTGGAGTGACCCTATGGGCAAGCGTGGGCCATCTACTGGCAAAGCCAAGCATGCAAAATCAATAGCAAAACCGGCATGGACGACGAAGCTGCCGCCCTGGGAACAGCGCGGATTGACCCGTGCGGAACGTGTCTGTCGGTTCCTGGAGGTGTTGCCGATCACTGCCGGGAAGCTGGCCGGGCAACGGCTGAAACTGCGTCCCTGGCAGCGGGAAATGATCGAGGCCATTTATGCGACCGACGACGACGGCAACCGGGTGGTGCGGACGGCAGTTATCTCCATGGGCAGGAAGAACGGCAAGACACAGCTCGCCGCCGGCCTGGCGCTGTGTCATCTCATCGGGCCGGAGGCGGAACAGCGGGGCCAGGTGCTTTCCGCCGCATCCGACCGGGAGCAGGCCGCCATCATTTTCCGTGAGCTTGAGGCGTACATATTCAGCATTCCTGAGTTTTCCTCGCGGTGCAATATCCGGGCATTTCACAAGGAAATTGATGACGCCGTGACCGGGAGCACGTACCGCGCCCTGTCCAGCGATGCCCGGAAGGCGCATGGCTTGAGCCCATCCTTCATCGTCTATGACGAGCTGGCGCAATCCAAGAATCGGGAATTGTTTGACAACCTTGTCACCGGGACCGGAGCAAGAGCCGAGCCGCTGACGGTGGTAATCAGCACACAATCCAGCGATCCGCACCACGTTCTATCTGAGCTGATCGACTACGGGACCAAGGTTCAGGACGGGAGCTTGCCGCCGGACCCGACGTTCCACCTGTCCCTGTTCATGACGCCGGAGGACGCGGACCCGTGGGACGAAGGTAACTGGTACGCCAGCAATCCCGCCCTGGGAGACTTCCGAAGCCTGGAGCAACTGCGCCGGGACGCCGAGCAGGCCAAGCGCATCCCCGCCCGTGAAGCGACGTTCCGCGCCCTGTACCTAAATCAGCGAGTGGATGCTGACCAGCGGTTCATCTCCAGCGTGGATTGGGATGCCTGCAACGGGCCGGTGGACCTGGATACACTGCGGGGCCGTCCCTGCTATGGAGGGCTGGACTTGAGCGCAACCACGGATTTGACGGCATTGGTGCTGTACTTCCCAGAAGACAACGGGGCCGTGCTGGCATGGCACTGGATTCCCGGTGACGGGCTGGACGAGCGCGAAGACAAAGACCGCGTGCCATACCGGGCATGGGTGAAGCAGGGCCTCATTGAAACAACACCGGGGCGCGTCATTCACAAGGGATTCATCGCTGCCAGGCTTGCAGACGTGGCGAGCCGGTTTGACGTGCGCGGCATCGCTTATGACAGATGGGGCATGCCGGAGTTGCAGCGCATCCTGGGCGATGAAGGCATATCCCTGCCGCTTGAGCCATGGGGCCAGGGTTACAAAGATATGGGGCCGGCGGTGGATGCGCTCGAAACCGCTGTCCTTTCACAGGGCATCCGGCATGGCGGCAACCCCGTCCTGCGGTGGCAGGCGAGCAATGCCGTGGTGACGATGGACCCTGCCGGAAGCCGGAAGCTGGCGAAGGACAGGGCCGTGCAGCGCATCGACGGCATAGTTGCCCTGGCTATGGCGTTGGGACTGGCCTCCCGTGCGCCTGCGCCGGTGGAGTATGATTTCTCGGGGGGCATTTTGCTGTTGTGAGTTGACAAACGGTAAAATTTACCGTATTGTTTTCCTGAAGGTGAAGCATGTCCATTATCTCCCGCCTCTCCACAGAGTCAGCATATCAAGTCGGGTTGATCGACCGGCAAGAGTACCTGCGCCCACAGTTCAGGGCGGGGCAGGTGCCGCTGGTGGCTGACGTGTCCATGACCTCGCAGGACGTGCAAAATCTGGTCAAGCGGGGATTTCTTGCCCCGCCGCAGTCCGAAACCGGGAAGCATCGCAAGTTCTCCCTGCGCGACGTGGTGGCCGTGCGCGTCATCCATGACCTGGCGATTGAGGCGAAGGGAGATTTCACACTTGCCGCCGCCCTGGCCGAAACCATTGCCCAACGTGGCGAGGACGTGCTTGCTGCTGGCGTCAATCTGGTTTCTGCCTGGGAAGCAGATGAAGCCTGCGTCTATTATTTTGCCGTCCATGACGACAAGATAACTGGTGCCTTCTTGACAAGAGAACAGCTTGCCGACGCAGTGACGGGCAAGCGCACTGTTCCTGGCATCCGTGGGCATGTGAAATCGTACATAGAGTGTGACGAGCTGCTGTTGCTCGTCTTATTGTCTTACCTTGCACAAGAGTATCATGCATGAACAAGCGTCAATTACTTGAGCGCCGTACCGCCATCGTTGCGGAAATGCGTTCCCTGACGGATGCCCCTGCCGGGGATGGTGGCGACCTCTCCAGCGAGCAGGCCATCAAGTTCGATCACCTCAAAGCTGAGGTGCGCGGGCTGGACTCCCAGCTTGAGCGCATCGAGGCCGTGGAATCCCTGGAGCGCCGGGCCGCTGGCGTTCAGGTGGCCGGCGATGGTGACGCCAGCTTTGACCGGGAGGTGCGTTCCTTCTCCC